>QMPS01000052.1 GCA_003648675.1 Aquificota bacterium | reverse complement strand
TCCCCGGCTACCCGTCCACTCCTTGGTAGTGCCCCTCAGGGGATACCCCCTGCCCGGCAGCCGTTTATCGGACAACGCCTCCTTTTGGGACAAGGGCTACCCCGCCGTCATGATCACCGACACGGCCTACTACAGGAATCCCAACTACCACACCTCCAGGGATACACCGGAAACTCTGGACTACCAGGCCATGGCCCAGCTGGTAAAAAGCATAGCCCTTTTTCTGGAAGGGACAAAATGATATGGATTGATGAATCATGACAGAAGAAAAGGCCAAATACAGGAAATTACTGGCGAAACGGTCTCCCACTAAATTAATAGAAGTCCTGAAGGAGACCCTGGGAACCATGGACTTTGTGGTCTTTGCCTATCTCTACGGCTCCCTACTCTCCTGGTTAAAAGGATCCACCCTCCCGCCAGGAGACGTGGACCTGGCCATATACACAGAAGAAAGTATCCCTGCTCCCAAGGCAGAGTTGGAGGTGATGGCCCGTCTCTCCCAGGCCACAGGCCTGCCCCAGGAGGTATTCGACGTCAGGGTGATAAACGAGGCGCCACCCTATTGGGCCGTGAAGGTGATGCAGGAGGGAATGCTCCTCTTCCACAGGGATAAAGATGCTCGCCTCTACGACTTCATGGAAAAAATGGCCAGGGAGAGACGCCAACTCCTCTTTCTGGAGGAAGCCTATGGCCCTTGAAATAGACAGAGAAAGACTCAATCGTTACCTCCTCAGAATGGAGGAGAACCTGGAAGATATAAAGGCAATCCTGGCATCTCCCGACGAAGAGATCCTGTCATCCTCCAGGGACATGAAGGCCCTCAAATACTGCCTCATAGAGATGGCCGAAGCCATGGCCAACACCCTTCAGCACTTACTGGCCAGGAGGTGGGGCAAAGTGGTAGATAGTTATCTAGGGCTTATAGATGAAGCTATGAAACGAGAGGTCATGGACAGGGACTTGCTGGCCAGGTTGAAGTTCTTTTTCAGATTCAGAAACCTCCTGGTGCACAGATACTGGGAGATAGAAGACCGGACTTTGCTTTTGCACACCAGAAAGGGGGTCCAAGATTTCCAGGAGTTTATGAGGGAGACCCAGGACTGGATAAAGGGGTTAAAATGAGAACGGTGCTGACAGGTGCAGAAGCAGTGGCCTACGCAGCCAAGGTGTGCCAGCCCCAGGTAGTGGCGGCCTACCCCATTACTCCCCAGACCCACATCATTGAGAAGCTAGCGGAGTATGTTGCCAAAGGCGAGCTTGAGGCCAAGTACATTCGGGTAGAGTCTGAGATGTCAGCCCTAGCGGTAGTGGCAGGGGCTGTATCCCAGGGAGTACGAGCTTTCACCGCCACTTCTTCCCATGGACTCCTCTTCATGCACGAGATGATCCACTGGACAGCGGGAGGACGCCTTCCTGTTGTCATGGCCATCGCCAACCGAGCAGTTGGAGCCCCCTGGAACATCTGGTGTGACCAGCAGGACATGCTTTCCCAAAGGGATACTGGTTGGATGCAGGTCTTCGCCGCCTCTGCCCAGGAAGCCATGGATCTCACCGTTATGGCCTTCCGGGTAGCCGAAAGCACTTTCCTCCCCGTCATGGTAGGCCTAGACGGCTTTGTCCTGTCCCATACCGCCGAGCCCGTTGAATTAGTAAAACCCGAAGAAGTAGATGCCTTCTTGCCACCCATGGATTTCCCCTTGCGTCTCTCCCACCACGATCCCTTCACCCTGTGGCCCATCCTGGAGCCGGGCCTCTACCACCGGGAGCGTCGGGACCTCTTCAAAGACCACGCCCGGGCCCTTGAGGGATGGCTCAGGGCCTTTCAAGAATGGGAAAAGGTGACAAGTCGGACCTACACCCCTGTAGAAGGCTATCGCCTAGAGGACGCCACAGTGGCATTCCTGGCATCGGGGGCCCTGACGGGCACCGTGCGCTACACAGTGGACATTCTCAGAGAGGCGGGGGAGAAAGTGGGCCTGGTGATTCTGCGCCTTTTCCGCCCCTTTCCCTATGATCACCTCCGAGAAACCATGGCCCACCTTGAACGGGTACTGGTACTGGACCGGGCCATCTCCTATGGAGCCGAGGGCATCTTCTCCCAAGAGGTACGTAGCGCCCTGGGTGGCCTGTGTCCCGTCCAGTGTTGCATAGTGTCCATGGGGGGACGGGAAGTGACGCCCCAAGTGGTGGAAGACCTGTACTACAGAAGCACCATGATACCCGAGGGGGTGGTGCTGTGGAGCTGAAGTATCCCAAGGCCGAATTCCTAGAGCCGGGTCATCTCGCCTGTGCCGGGTGTGGCGCCGCCTTAGCCATGCGCCTAGCCCTGAAAACCCTCGATGAAAAGACCCGGGTTGTGATTCCCGCCTCCTGTTGGTCCGTCATCGCAGGACGCCACCCCGACGCAGCCCTAAAGCTGCCCCTTATCCATACCCCTTTCGCCGTTGCCCCCAGTATGGCTACGGGCATCCGAGCAGCCCTGGATCGCCTAGGCCAAAAGGACGTGACAGTTATGGTATGGGCGGGAGATGGCTCCAGCTACGATATCGGCTTCGGTGCCCTCTCAGCAGCCGCTGAGCGCAACGAAGACATTGTCTACGTCTGTTACGACAACGAAGCGTACATGAACACAGGAATCCAGCGCTCATCGTCCACTCCACCCGGGACCTGGACCACCACTACACCCTATCCAACATTGAAAAAAGAACAAAAAAAGGACCTGTTGAACGCCCTTTTGGCCCACGGCATCCCCTACGCCGCCACAGCCTCCCCCAGCTATCCCCAGGACTTCCTGGCCAAGTTCCAGAAGGCCCGCAGTATCAGGGGATTCCGGTTCATCCTGGTCCTGGCTCCCTGTCCTACAGGCTGGCGCATGGAAGAGAGCAAGACCATAGAGGTGGGACGCCTGGCCGTGGAGTCCGGGGTCTTCCCCCTTTTAGAGGTGGAAGACGGCAAATGGCGCATCACCCATCAGCCTTCCTGGATACCCCTGGAAAGGTATTTGGAGCTCCAGGGAAGATTCAGCAGCATAGGGGAGGAAGAGAAAGAAACCTTCAGGAAATCTGTCCAGGAAAAGTGGAAGGATATAGCAGAAAAGACCGGATCTCCCTTAGAAGATAAGGTAAGGTAAAAGAGTGCCATGAATAGCAAATGGGAAAAGGTTTGGGGTACCAGGGCCAGGGAGCTCTTCGTCTCCTTTGGAGATCCCCTGTTCATAATAAAGGATGAAATAGTCCTGGACTGTAATCCCAAAGCTGCCCAGCTCTTTGGCACCACTTGCCAGGAGATAAAAGGGAAAGCATACTATCAACTGTGCCCCACAGGAAAAGAGGCCACCCAGGTCTTCCGACCCCACCTTCAAAGAGCAGCAGAAAACGGAGGGGACCGATTTCAGACGGTTCTTTTAAAAAAAGAGGCCGAGAAATTCTTCGCAGATGTGAACATCTACTCCATACCCCTGGAAGACAACAGTCCCCTTTTTATTATCCACATAAGGGACATCACCCATCAGAAAGAGACAGAACGAAAGCTGAAAGAGTCTGAAGAAACCCTAAGGGAGTTTGTGGAAAATGCCCCCATAGGAATATTCCGCACGACCCTGGACGGCAAAATTCTGTACGCCAATCCCAAGTTCCGAGAGATGTACGGGGCAACCACCGATGATGAGATTGCCACGGCCGACTTGAAAAGAGACGTGTACAAAAACCCCGAGGACAGGGACAGGTTCGTGGACAGGATGCTGAGAGAGGGTAAAGTAGAAAACTTCCAGATAGAAGCAAAAAATCGCCACGGAGACCCATTATGGATAAGCATCTACGCCCGAGCAGTAAAGGATGATGAAGGCAATGTGAAATACTTGGAAGGGGCCTTCCTGGACATGACAGAGGAAAAGCGCCTGGAAGCCCAGCTGCAAGAGATCCACCGCATGGAGGCCATTGGCACCCTGGTGGGCGGCATAGCCCACGAATTCAACAACATCCTCACGGGCATCATAGGCTACGCAGAACTGGCCTCTTTAAAGGTATCATCCGACCATCCCGTGCTGAAAGACCTGGAGAACATCAAGGAGGGGGCCCGTCGAGCGGCAGACCTAGTGAGGAAATTAGCCGCCTTTGGAAGAAAGGCCATTCTCCGCATCCAAAAGACCGATCTTAACGAGCTGGTGATGGAACAGATTCCCCTGGTCAAAAGCCTGATACCCAAAGGAATCGACCTGGAGATCAGCCTGGCCCCAAACACAGAACCCGTAAAAGTGGACCCCGAAGCCGTAAAAGAGATCATCTTCAACCTCTGCAAGAACGCCATAGACGCCATGCCCCAGAGAGGCACCCTCACCCTGGAAACTCTAGCTTTCACGGTGGATTCGGAGCTGGCCAAAGAGTACCCCTGGCTGGAAGAAGAGACCTACGGGGCCCTGGTGGTAAGGGACACAGGGAGAGGTATAGACAAGAAAATCATGCCCCACATATTTGAACCCTTTTTCACCACCAAAGAGGTAGGGAAAGGGATAGGACTGGGGCTATCCATGGTTTACGGCCTAGTAAAACAACACCGGGGAGCCATCCTGGTGAAGAGTGAGCCGGGCCAGGGAGCAGAATTCACCGTACTCCTGCCCATTTTCAAGGCCCGGGAAACAGAAGGGAGAAGAGACGCTCCCCCTCCCCTCTCCTTTGAAAAGCGGGAGCGGGTGGTTCTACTGGTGGAAGACGAAGAGCCCGTAAGAAAAGTGATCAGGGAAACCCTGGAAGGGGGAGGTTGCCAGGTCCTGGAAGCATCCTCTGGGCTGGAGGCCCTGGAGATCATCCACAAAACAGAAAAAGAGATAGACCTTGCCATCCTGGACCTCATCCTTCCAGGATTAGGCGGAAAGGAAGTGAGTTACAGGATCAAGGAAGTGTCCCCTCAGACCCGGATCCTCTTCATCAGCGGCTACTCCCCAGGAAGTCTCCACCCCAAATATAGACCTGAAGGAGAAACGGCCTTTCTCCAGAAACCCTTTACTCCCAGAGAGCTACTCAACAAGGTTGGAGAGCTTATGAAATAAGCTCCCAGGGACAACCTATCCCTTCTCCCTCATGTAAATCACACCCCGAGGACACTCGGTGGCACAGATGCCACAACCCTTGCAATGGTCCTTATCCAGCTGGGGTTCGGATTCCAGTATAATAGCAACATCGGGACAGAAGATCCAACAGTTACCACAGGCATTACAGTAGCCACAGGAAAAGCAGCGCTGGGCCTCCTTCAAGGCGCTCTCTTTACCCTTCACCTCTACGGGAGGAGCAGGTTCCAAATAGAAAGGGTTGAGGTCTTGGAAGGTTATGATCTCCCGGTGGTCCCGCTGCCACAGGCTTTCTTCCACTCCGGAAAAGGATTCGCCTCTCAGCTCAGCATTGAAAGCCAAAGCAGCGTCCCTGCCAGAGGCTATAGCCTGGACCACAGAGGAAGGCCCCGTGAGGAAGTCCCCTGCAAGGGTCAAACCACTCCCCGCCCAAGACTCTTGGGCTTCCTGGCCCACAGCCAGGATCACCAAGTCGCAAGGTAACTCTTCCCTACTCTGGTCCACGAATTCCACCTCTTTAAAGCGGTCCTCTTCGCCCACGATGCGAACAGATCCTACCCTCACTCCTATCACCCTTCCATCCTGGACAAGGACCTCCTCGAGACCCGTGGAGTCTCTCACGACCACTCCCTCTTTTACGGCATCTTGAATCTCCTCGGGAATGGCAGGCATTTCTTCCTCGGGCTCCACACATACCAGAGCCACTCGCCGCCCATCCCTCACCAGGACCCGGGCCACGTCTACGGCCACATTTCCTCCCCCCACAACCACAGCCCTCTCTCCAGAGGGAAGCTCTCCCTCCAGATTGTACGCTTTTAATAGGTCCAGCCCTCTAAAAGTGTATTCTCTACCCTCTACAGGCAACTCCCGAGCTCTGGTGAGCCCCGGCGCCACAATAACACCCTGAAACTCCCTTTTCAGCTTCTCCATCTCCTGGGGAGTAACGGGAGAGGACGTGACGATGGTAACCCCTATCTCCTCCAGCCTCCTAATATTTCCCTGCACCACCTCCCTCTCCAACCGGAAAGATGGGATACCCCAAGCCAGCATACCCCCGGCCACCTCTTCCTTCTCAAAAAGCACCACCTCCATACC
>QMPS01000051.1 GCA_003648675.1 Aquificota bacterium | reverse complement strand
CTCTATATAATGCATGTGGTATCCTTCATGACAAGCACGGGGCATGGGGCAGCAGCCATGACAATGTTCCCGGCCACGGAGCCTGTTCTCAGAAGGGTTCTACAATTCACACCCTTGTCCCTGGCCAAAGTGGCAGCCTTCTCCAGCACCCGCTCACCCTTCTCTTTCAGCTCCCTGTCAAAAGGCACTGAAGCCAGCAACTCGCTGATTAGGGGATGCCAGCCGACCCGCCATCTCCGGAATAAAGGAAACTTTCAAGATAAGAATTGCTTTCTAGGACAAATTTGATATTGTATCCAAAATTGCCACGTGGTGACTGAGACGTGCTGAAAAACATTGCACAGCGCAACGGAATGATTCTCATAGGGATAGGCCTGAGCGTATTCTTCTGGTTACTGGAAGCCGCTATTCACTCCTTCGTCTTTCAACAGGGCCCCTACCTGACCCAAATCTTCCACCCTAATGTCCATGAGACCTGGATGCGCCTGATAATCGTCTTCCTGTTAATAGCCTTCGGTGCCTACGCCCAGACCGCCATCAACAGGCGTAAGGAGGCTGAAGAAAAGGCAAAGCTAGCCTACATGGAACTGGAGCAGATCTTTAACACTGCCGCCGACGGAATGAGGGTCATAGACACAGATTTCAACGTTCTTCGGGTCAACGAGACCTTTGTCAGAATGTCGGGGGTGAGCAAAAAAGAGTCTATAGGCAAGAAGTGCTACGAGGTATTCCAAGGGCCCGAGTGTCACACACCGGACTGTCCTCTGGTCCAGATTCTGAAGGGCAAAGAGCGGGTAGAGCGCAGTGTAGAGAAGGAAGCCATAGACGGAACCAGAATACCCTGCATTCTAACGGCGGTACCCTTCAAAGGGCTGGACGATAAGCTCCTAGGCATAGTGGAAAACTTCAAGGACATCTCAGGGTGGATACAGGCCCAAAAGGAAAAAGAGACCCTCCAGAGAAGATTGGAAGAAGCCCTCACCAGAGCCCTTAGCGGTTTCCTTCCCATCTGTGCCAACTGCAAAAAGATTCGGGATGACCAAGGGCGGTGGATCCAACTAGAAAACTACATCAAGAGACACACAGAAGCTGTTCTCAGCCACAGTATCTGCCCAGAGTGCATGAGGAAACTCTATCCAGACTTAAACGGTACGATGGAAAACCTTGAGAAAGAAGGATAAGACCCGCGTTGAACAGATAGGGGCCGGAACAAATCCCGGCCCCACAAGGGTCACTTGCCCTGGAAGTTGGCCTTCCTCTTCTCCAGAAAAGCTTTAGTCCCTTCCACCTTATCTTCAGTGGAGCAGCACACGCCGAAGAGGTCAGCCTCAATACGCAGACCCTCCTCTAGACCCACTTCCAAGCCACGATTCACAGCTTCTATGGCTAGCTTCACCGCCACAGGCCCTTTGCTCATGATGGTCTTGGCCAAGCCCTCAGCCTCCTCAATAAGCTTTTCGGGCTCCACCACTTTGTTTACTAGACCCATCTGGTAGGCTTCCTGAGCATCCACCATGCGGCCTGTAAGGACCAGCTCCATAGCCCGACCTTTCCCCACCAATCTAGGAAGACGCTGGGTGCCCCCATACCCCGGGATGATACCCAAGTTCACCTCCGGCTGGCCCAGTCTAGCCTTAGTGGAAGCTACCCTCAACGTACACGCCATGGCCAGTTCACAGCCACCGCCCAAGGCAAAACCGTTGATGGCAGCGATAACGGGCTTGCCCAGGTTCTCTATGAGATTGAAGACGGCCTGACCCCTCTCAGCAAAGGTCTTGCCTTCCAGAGTGTTGAGCCCCACCAGCTGGGTGATGTCTGCCCCCGCTACAAAGGCTTTCTCCCCAGCTCCCGTGAGAATCACAGCCTTCACCTGAGGATCGTCTTTAATAGCACTGAAGACCTGGTCCAGTTCAGTTATGACGGTGTCATTAAGGGCATTGAGAACCTTGGGCCTATTGATGGTCACGTAAGCGATGCCGTCCTTCACTTCGTAAAGCAGGGTCTCATAAGCCATAACCCACCTCCTCACACCTTCTCGGTATAGTCAAAGAAGCCTTTTCCTGTCTTCCTTCCCAAGTAGCCTGCCCTAACCATCTGTCTCAGAATGGGAGCAGGACGGAACTTGGGATCGCCAAACTCCCTGTAAAGTACCTCCAGCACGTCCAAAGCCACGTCTATGCCCACCAAATCCAAAAGGGCCAACGGACCTATGGGCATGTTGGCTCCCCACTTCATGGCCTGATCAATCTCCTCGGCAGTGCCCACACCCTCCATATAGGCAAAAGCCGCCTCGTTCATGTAGGGCACCAAAATACGATTCACAATGAAACCAGGCTGATCCTTGGTCTTGATGGGAGACTTGCCCAGTTTCAGGGCCAACTGGTAGGCTAGCTCCACCGCCTCATCGGAGGTGGTGAGCCCTTGAACGATCTCTACCAGGGGCAGCACAGGCACGGGATTGAAGAAATGCATTCCCACCACTTTGTCGGGTCTGGAGGTGGCAGCGGCTATCTCGGTGATGGAAAGACTAGAGGTGTTAGAGGCCAAAACCACGCCGGATCGGCATACCTTATCCAACTCGCCGAAGAGCTCCTTTTTCACCTCCATCTTCTCAAAGGCAGCCTCTATCACCAGGTCGGCGCCAGCCATATCTTTCAACTCCAAGGTCTTGGTGATACGACCCAGAATCTCCTTGGCCCCCTCCTCCGTAAGCTTCCCCTTCTTGGTGAGCTTGCCAAGGCTCCTCTCAATAATTTTAAAGCCCCTGTCCAAAGCAGCATCAGAGATGTCTCTGAGAATCACCCCGAAGCCAGCCGCAGCAGCCACTTGAGCAATGCCAGAGCCCATAGTCCCAGCACCTACAACTCCTATGGTTTTAATATCATCAACAGTCATAACCCCACCTCCTCGCGCTTTTTAGTCTTGCTTAACACCTTTGGATAAAGCTTTCAACGAAAGGGGCTGCCCCCACCATTGAAAGCTGGATTTTTTCCGTCTATTCTATGCTCCCATGAGAGAGAGACTGAAAAAAGCACTAAATCTAGTATCTTCCGTCATCAGGGGAAAGGAAAGAGAGGTACAGATCTCTATGGCCACCCTGCTGGCTGGTGGACATCTCCTCTTGGAAGATCTGCCTGGAACAGGAAAAACCACCCTAGCCCTGGCCCTGGCCAAGGTAACGGGATGCACTTTTGCCAGGGTCCAGTTCACCAATGACCTCATGCCCTCCGATGTGATAGGCACAGAGGTCTTTCTAACCCAGGAGGGCCGATTCATCTTCAAACCGGGCCCCATTTTCCACAACATCCTCCTTGCCGATGAGATAAACCGGGCCACTCCAAGAACTCAGAGCGCCCTGCTGGAGGCTATGGGTGAAGGTAAGGTCTCTGTGGGCGGAGAGACGTACCCCCTCCCCACCCCCTTCTTCGTCATAGCAACTCAAAATCCACTAGAGCTTTACGGCACCTTTCCCCTGCCAGAGTCCCAGCTGGACCGCTTCATGGTGCGCTTAGAGATGGGGTACCCGGAAAGAAGTCTAGAGGCAGAGATAGTAGCCCACAACGGGCACTACAGTATGGCCCAAGAGCTGCCTGCCCTCCTCACCACCCAAGAAATCCTGGAGATCCAAAGGGAAGTCTCAGAAGTGGAGGTTCCCCCGAGAATCTTGGACTACATCATGGAAATTACTCAAAGCACCAGAAACAGAGAGCGCTTCCGATTCGGACTCTCCACCAGGGGGGCCATAGCTCTGAAGAAAGTAGCCCAGGCCCGGGCGTACCTGGAAGACAGGAATTACCTTATACCCGAAGACGTAAAGGTCTCCTTCCCTTACGTAGCCTTCCACCGCCTCATCCCCCCAGGAGACTACAAGGAAGAAGAGAGGCTAGAATTCCTATTGGACTTTCTGGCCTCCGTCCCTGCACCCCTGTGAAGTTCAAAAAGAGGTACCGGGTAAAAATCACCAGATGGGGGTACCTCTACATTCTGATCACCATAATCATCGCCATGGGAGCAGCAAACACAGGAAACAACCTCCTCTATCTTCTCTCATCCGCCCTGCTAGCCCTTATGATGATCTCGGGCATATCCTCCATAGCCAACCTCACTGGTCTAGAGGTAACCATTTCTCCACCTCAAGAGATCTTCGCATCCCATCCTGCTCCCTTTAGGGTCACCTTGAAGAGGCGTAGATGGCCCCTTCCAGCCACCCTCGTGGGCGTAAGAGCCCAAAGTCAGGAAGTGAAAGGCATCATTATGGGATCCCAAAAAAAAGAAGAGACCATCATGTGGCTCACCTTCCCTCACCGGGGAAAAGCCAAACTCTCCAGTATCGAGGTGGTCTCTGCCTTCCCTCTGGGCTTCTTCACCCGAAGCCGAAAAATAGAGGTGAATCAAGAACTACTGGTCTTTCCCAGGCCCATTCCCACCCCTTTTAAAAGGGGGGAAGGGGAAGGACAGGGCGAATACTCTCCTGGGAAGAGCAAAGGGATGGGAGACGAGGTCTTAGAACTGAGGCCCTATCAAGAGGGGGATCCCCTGAAGAGAATGGATTGGAAAGCCACAGCCCGAAAAGGCGAACTGATAGTCCGGGAAATGGCCGACGCCCAGGGGGACATGGTAATTGTCCAGGTAAACAGAGGAACTGGAAACTGGGAAGAGATACTAGGCCGGGCCACATACCTCATTCTAGAAAGCGCCAAAAGAGGCATGGCCGTCGGACTCATACTGCCAGACAGAGCTTTGAAACCTGCCCGGGGGGAAAGACACCTTCACTCCCTGCTGGAGGCCTTAGCCCTGGCTTGAGGAGGAGGAGATGCCACCCCTTAGAATAGCCCGATACCTGCTCTTCATATCTCTAGTCCTAGGCCTCATATCAGTGGCTAAGGAAGTGACTCCAGTTTACACCCTCCTCACCCTAGGATCCCTCGTCACAAGCCTCTGGATGGAAGAAAAGGGGTTCACCTTTCCGCCCAACTACCTCGTCACCGGGGCTGCTGTGATTCTAATCCTCTTCAACCTCCATGGAATCCACTGGCAAGTCTTCTTCAACCGTGTCATGGGCATCCTCTTCATACTCATCTCAGCCAAGCTTCTCTCCACCAAAAAGGTGCGAGACTACCTTCAGCTCTACCTCCTCTCCCTCCTACTCATGGCAGGGGCTGCTGTGGTGAGATGGGGAATGGAGTTTGGCTTCCTTCTCGCCGCCAACATCTTTCTCCTTTTGACAGGCCTCATCTTCCCCTTCGCCTCCACAGAGAGGAAAACCATCTCCTCCAAAGAGACCCAAACCCTCTTTTTATGGGGAGGTATCATGTCCCTCGCCCTTCTCCCATCAACCCTCCTTTTCTTCCTCATGCTACCCCGCCCCTCCTTCACCCTCACCCCAGGATGGTCAGGAGGGAAAACCGCCAGATCGGGCTTCGGAGAGAAGATCTCCCCTGGGAGTGTGGAGATGATAAAGGGAGACCCCTCAGTAGCTATGAGGGTGGAATGGCTAAAGGGGTCCAGACCTCCCCAGGACAAACTCTACTGGAGAGGAAAGGTGTATATAGAGTACCGACATGGCGTATGGGCAGTTCCGTGGATCAGGGAAAAACCCCTTCACCCTGCCCTGCCCCGGGGCAAGGATGTGGTATATCGGATCTTCCTGGAGCCCCACCAAAGTAACGCCCTCTTCGCCTTAGGCATACCCCGAGCAGTGGCCCTCAAGGGTAGCAAAGCCGCCATAGGACTAGGTTACACTCTCCACGCCCTTTCTCCCATAACTCAAAGAGTCTCTTACATCACCCGCTCAAGGCTAGTGGAGGCTTACCCCCCCATCATCCCTCCTAACCAATTTCTTCGGGTACCCTCTGGAGCAAAGGGGCCCCTCCAACACTTGGCCCAGTCCATAGCCCCCAAAGAAAAAGACCCCCTAGCCCTGGCCAGAGCTGTAGAAAGATACCTAAAGACCAACCACGAATACTCTTTTCATCCAGGGAGCAAAGGGCCATATCCCGTAGTCTCTTTCCTGCTCAACAAAGGCAAAGGCCACTGTGAATACTTCGCAACCTCCATGGTTCTCCTCCTTAGAATACGGGGAGTACCAGCCCGGATTGTGGCAGGATTCCACGGAGGAGAGTGGAACCAGCTGGGCAACTACTACATTGTCCGAAACTCCGATGCCCACACCTGGGTGGAAGTATATAAAAAAGGCTCGGGCTGGGTGCCCTTCGATCCCACCCCTCCGCTCCCTCCCGAAGT
>QMPS01000050.1 GCA_003648675.1 Aquificota bacterium | reverse complement strand
TTTGGCTGGATGATGCCTTCGCTTCAGGGGGTTCCGCGGGATACAGCCACAAGGAGCTGGGCATCACGGCCAAGGGGGCCTGGGTGTGTGTACGCCGCCACTTTATGGAGATGGGCATAGACCCTGAAAGGGATGCCATCACCGTTGTGGGCATCGGTGATATGGGAGGAGACGTTTTCGGTAACGGCATGCTTCTTTCCAAAACCATAAAGCTAGTTGGTGCTTTCAATCATATCCATATCTTTTTAGATCCCAATCCAGATCCCGAGGCTTCGTGGCAGGAGAGGAAGCGTCTATTTGAAGAGGTGAAGGGATGGGACGGCTACAACAAGGAGCTCATTAGTGAGGGGGGTGGGGTCTATCCTCGGGACGCTAAGGCTATTTCCCTTTCTCCCCAGGTGAGGGAGATGTTGGATACCGACGAGAAAGAGGTGAGCGGTCAGGAGCTCATTCGGCTTCTCCTCAAGGCACCGGTGGATCTCCTCTGGAATGGGGGTATAGGCACCTATGTCAAGGCTTCTTTTGAGACTCATCAAGAGGTGGGAGATCCTGCCAATGATCCCGTTAGGGTGGATGCCAGAGACCTGAGGGTCAGGGTGGTGGGTGAGGGAGGCAATCTGGGGTTCACCCAGAAGGCCCGGGTGGAGTACGCCCTAAAGGGTGGACGGATAAATACCGATGCCCTGGACAACTCGGGCGGTGTGGATCTCTCGGATCATGAAGTAAACATCAAGATCCTCCTTCAAGGGCCGGTGAAGGGGGGAGAGATTACTCTGGAAGAAAGGAATAAGCTTTTGGAAGGGGTGGCCCACCAGGTGGTGGATGCTGTTCTTTACGACAATTACCGCCAGAGTTTGGCGGTGAGTCTGGATGTAATCCGTAGTAGGAGGAACCTGGAACCCTTCCAGTGGGTGATGGAGAAGCTGGTGGACAGCGAGTTTCTTGACCGCCGGGATGTTTATCTTCCATCGCCCCAGGAGCTAGACTCTAGGAGGAAAACAGGTAGAGGCCTTTTGAGGCCGGAGCTCTCCCTCCTGTTGGGTTACGAGAAGCTTTGGGTGAAAGAGCAGCTCAGGGGCTGCCCTTTTATTAAGGCCACCTATCTCAACGAGTACCTGGAGCGTTACTTCCCCCCCCACCTCAGAGATCCTTTTCACGAGGAAATCGTTCACCACCTTCTCAGAGACGAGATCATTCTCACCATCATCACCAACACCATTGTGAATCAGGCGGGACTCTCCTTTTTTGCCAGGATGATGAGTGAGTTGGAGGCCACCCCTGGAGAGGTGGCGGCATCCTATATGATGATGGAAGGGGTACTTAAGGCTCCCCAGTACAGGCAAGAGGTGTACGCCCTGGACTTCTCGGTGCCTGCCCAGATTCAGTATGAGGCCCTTTTAGACATGGAAGAGGCGGTGGAAGTTTTGGTGAGATGGAGCCTCTTCTTCTCGGGAGACTGGTTGCCTATCAAAGAGGTGATAGAGAAGTACCGGTCCCTTATGGACGCTCTTATAGAGCTGTTGCCTAAAGTTCTGCCTCCGGAGATGGCTAGTGAACTTGAAGAGAGGTTTGTCGCGTACACCGAGCAGGGGTTCCCCGAGGGTTTGGCTAGGACTAGGGCCAGTTTGCCTTATCTTTCCGATTCCATGTCCCTCTTCACCTTGGCAGAGTACATGGGTAAGGGTATGGAAGAGCTGGCTCCCATCTACTATCACATAGTTCACCTCTTTAAGCTGGACGGTATCTTTAGGGCCATTAGAGAGGAGAGAAAGAGAGATCACTGGGAGGTTTTGGCCTATACCTACTTGGAGAGGGATGTGTGGCATGTGAAGCGAGAGCTCACCAGAAAAGCTCTACAGGTTTGGGATGTGGATATGGATCCTATGGACTTAGAAGACCGTCTAGCAGCGAAGGAGCCCTGGATGGTGGGACGTTTGGGGGAGTTGAGGGGATGGATCGAAGAGAAAGGGGCCAGGGGCCTGGCGGCATGGACAGTGGCTCTTCGCCGCTTGCGGGAGATGCTTGTGTAGAAGTTTACACCTTGCTTGGAGGGTTTCTTTACTTTATTAGTTAGAGAGCGCGAGGGATAACCTACTATGGAGATGGGAATTAGGGAGAATCTAGAGCGGGTCAAGGAGAGGATAGCCCGGGCAGCACAGTCTGTGGGACGGGATCCTGGGGAGATCCTTTTGGTGGCTGTTTCCAAGACTGTGGAGCCCGAGAGGATACTGGAGGCTGTGGAGGCGGGGGTAACGGATCTGGGAGAGAACAGGGTTCAAGAGGCCAGGGCTAAGATAGAGCAGCTGGGAAAAGTGGCCCGTTGGCATCTTGTGGGGACCCTTCAAAGGAACAAGGCCAAGTACGCTGTGAGGCTCTTTGACATGATTCAGTCGGTGGACTCGGTGCCGTTGGTGTTGGAGCTGGAAAAGAGAGCAGCCAAGGAGGGAAGGACCGTTCCTGTGTTGATAGAGGTGAAAACCTCTCCCGAGGAGACCAAACACGGAGTGGCACCTGAGGAGGTGGACGAGCTGGTGGATAGGATTCTGGAGGCGGAGCATCTGGTCTTCAAAGGGCTTATGACCATTGCCCCTTTTGTGGAGGACCCTGAGTTGGCCAGGCCCTCCTTTTGTCTCCTGAGAAATATTAAGGAGAGACTGGAGAATAGAGGCGTACTTGTGGAGCATCTGTCTATGGGCATGTCGGGGGATTTTGAGGTGGCTATACAGGAGGGGGCCACCATGGTGAGGATCGGTACAGCCATCTTTGGCTCCAGGAACTATTAGGTGGATGAGTGGAAGGGTAAATGAGGTAGGAGGGAATGGTTTTTCCCCGTTGACCTTTCTACGCATTTACCCATAAACGCGCTGGCCCCACCGGGGACAGCGGAGAAGGAGGGAGATTATGCCTTTGGATGAGCTGGTAATAACCAGAGCTATTATGGAGAGCTACATGGACAAGTTTCTGGGCTCTCTGGATTCGGACGTGGCTATAGTGGGGGCTGGCCCTGCGGGGTTGGTGTGTGCCTACTATTTGGCCCAAGGGGGCGCCAGTGTTGCTATTTATGAGAGGAAACTCTCCGTTGGAGGGGGCATCTGGGGCGGCGGTGCCATGTTCAACCAGGTAGTGATCCAAGAGGAGGCCAAGAGGATCTTGGACGATATGGAGATCTCTTATATGCCCTATGAGAAGGAAGAGGGCTACTACCTGGTGGATGCCGTAGAGCTATCCTGTGCCCTGGGACTCAAGGCTGTTAGGGCAGGTGTGAAGATCTTCAACCTCTTTACCGTGGTGGATGTGAAGGTGGTGGGTGAAGAGGAGAGGGTGTCCGGTTTGGTGTTGAGTTGGACCCCTGTGGAGATGGCTGGTCTCCACGTGGACCCCATAACCGTGGGTGCTAAGTACGTAGTGGATGGTACGGGTCACGATGCTGAAGTGGCGAGGGTGATTCAGGATAAGCTGGGCAAGAGGCTTAATACCCCCACAGGGAAGGTGGTCGGTGAGAAGTCCATGTGGGCTGAGTTTGGCGAGAAGTCGGTGCCGGAGTGTACGGGGGAAGTCTATCCTGGCCTCTTTGTCATCGGTATGGCGGCTACAGCCTGTTACGGCACCCACCGGATGGGTCCCATATTCGGGGGTATGCTTTTGTCAGGTGAAAAGGCGGCCAAGATGCTCTTGGAGAGGTTGAAGGGTTAGGTGTTCCGCTTTTTGGCCATAACCAACAGGTTCCTGTGCAAGAATAGACCCCTCATCCAGGCGGTGGAAGAGGCCTTGGGTGGGGGAGTGGAAGCTGTGCTGCTCAGAGAATTGGGGCTGGAGGACAATCTTCTTTATACCGTGGCCCTCCAGTTTAAAAAGGTGCTGGAGAGGAAGGGAGCTCCCTTTCTCGTTGCTCACAGGGTGGACGTGGCTCTGGCTGTGGGGGCGGATGGGGTTCATCTGGGAGGGCATTCCCTGCCTGTGAAGGTGGCCAGGTCCATTCTGGGCCATCAGCGGGTTGTAGGCTTCTCGGCCCATTCCCTGGAGGAGGCCCGGGAGGCCCAGGCTCAGGGTGTTGATTATGTTACTCTTTCGCCTATATTCCCCACCAGAAGCAAGCCCCTTGCCCGCCCTTTGGGAATGGATTACCTAGCAGAGGTGGTATCACAGCTGGAGGTTCCGGTTTTGGCCCTTGGAGGAATAGGGCCCAAAGAGGCGGCGGAGGTGGTGAAAAAGGGAGCCCATGGGGTGGCTGTCATGTCTGCCCTATGGAAAGGTGATCCCCGGGCGCTGGCCCGGGAGATAAAAGAGAGGATAGAGGAGATAAGAGGATCATGACCCAGTTGGAAGCGGCAAGAAAAGGCGTAGTGACTCCTGAGATGGAGGAGGTGGCTCGGCAGGAGGGATACACCCCACAGGAGATCCTAGAGGGGGTAGCCCAGGGGCTTATCGTTATACCCAAGAACAAGAAGCATATCCATTGTAAGGCCACGGGTATAGGGAAGGGCTTGAAGACAAAGGTGAACGCCAACATCGGTACTTCCTCCGACGTGATGGACGTAGAGGAAGAGGTGGCCAAGCTGAGGGCTGCTCTGGAGGCGGGGACAGATGCTGTTATGGATCTCTCCACGGGAGGGGATCTGGATGCCATAAGGAAGATGGTGGTGGAGGCCAGTCCTGTTCCTGTAGGAACTGTACCCATCTATCAGGCGGCCATAGAGTCCCGACGTAGGGGCCAGCCTGTGGTGGAGATGTCCGTAGATGAGATCTTTGGGGCCATAGAAAAGCATGCTGAGGATGGAGTGGACTTTGTCACCGTCCACTGCGGCGTCACCAGAGAAACGGTGGCCCGCATGGAAAAGGAAGGCCGGGTCCTGGGAGTGGTGAGCCGGGGTGGTGCTTTTCTCATTGCCTGGATGAAGTACAACAATAGAGAAAATCCTCTCTACGAGTACTATGATCGCCTTTTGGAGCTGGCTAAAGAGTACGATCTTACCTTGAGTTTGGGGGACGGTTTCAGGCCCGGTTGCCTGGCCGATGCCACCGATAGGGGCCAGATCCAGGAGTTAATTATCGTAGGCGAACTGGTCCAGAGGGCTTGGGATGCTGGGGTTCAGGTTATGGTGGAAGGGCCCGGTCACGTACCTCTCGACCAGGTGGCTGCCAATATGACTCTGCAGAAACGCCTGTGCCATGGAGCTCCATTCTATGTGCTGGGCCCCCTAGTGACAGACGTGGCTCCGGGTTACGATCATATTGTGGCGGCCATAGGTGGTGCTATAGCCGCCACTCATGGTGCCGATTTTATCTGCTATGTCACCCCTTCTGAGCATCTGAGGCTGCCCACGGTGGACGACGTGAGGGAGGGGGTCATCGCAGCCCGCATTGCTGGTCATGCCGCCGATTTGGTGAAGGGCGTGCCCGGTGCCTGGGAGTGGGACCTGGAGATGGGCAAGGCCCGATGGGATCTTGACTGGGAGCGCCAGATAAAGTTGGCCATGGATCCTGAGAAGGCCAGAGCCATGAGGGAGACTAGGCCTCCCAGGGAAGAGGAAGTGTGTACCATGTGCGGCGAGTTCTGCGCCATCAAGCTCCTGAGGGACTGAGCTGATAAAGGAGTATGAGTATACCGGTCACGCCATCTTTGAGATGGAGAGGAGGGGTATAAGCAGGGAGGAGGTGGACTGGGTTATTAAGTCTCCTGAAGAGGTGGTGGCCGTTAGGCCGGGTAGGATTGTGTGCCAATCTAGGATAGAAGAGAAGGGCAAAGGGTATCTTTTGAGGGTGTTTGTGGATGTGGATAGAGTACCGGCGCAAGTGGTTACTGTTTATAAAACCAGTAAAGTGGGGAAATACTTTGGAGGAAGCCCATGAAGGTCATTTATGACAAGGATACAGACACCCTTACCGTTATATTTGTTGACGCTCCTGTGGCCGAGAGCGACGAGGATAGGCCAGGGGTAATTCTTGACTTCGACTCCTCCGGCAATCTTGTATCTTTGGAGATCCTTGACGCTTCTAAAAGGCTCAGAATCCCTGAGACTGTGGAATATCAGGTGGTCTCGGGTTAACCCTCGATTCTGCCGTCTACCAGCTTGAGAATACGCTGGGCCTTGGAGGCCAGGAGGGGGTCATGAGTCACCATCACTACCGTCATGCCCCTTTCTTGGTGGAGTTCCAGGAGAAGTTCCATGAGCTGGAGTCCTGTTTCCCTGTCGAGGTTCCCTGTGGGTTCATCTGCCAGCAGGAGGGCGGGATTGTTAATCAGAGCCCTGGCCACGGCCACCCGTTGCTGTTCTCCTCCTGACAACTCGCTGGGCTTGTGATGGAGTCTCGGTGCCAGACCTACCCT
>QMPS01000049.1 GCA_003648675.1 Aquificota bacterium | reverse complement strand
CCCTCACCGTGGGAGGAGGGGTGCGGAACTTGGAGGATGTGAGAAACCTGTTGGTGGCGGGGGCGGACAAGGTTTCCATCAACACGGCGGCGGTGAATAGCCCTTCCTTGGTGGCCGAAGCCAGTAGGGCCTTCGGTTCCCAGTGCATAGTGGTGGCCATAGACGCCAAGAGAGAGGGTGATTCCTGGGAGGTCTATATACATGGGGGCAGGACTCCTACAGGTATAGATGCTGTGGAGTGGGCCCGGAGGGTGGAGGATCTGGGAGCGGGGGAGATTCTCCTCACCAGCATGGACAGAGATGGAACCAAAGACGGGTATGATATACCCCTCACACGAACCATTGCCGAGGCCGTCTCCATACCTGTCATCGCCTCTGGGGGAGCGGGTAGTCCCCTGCACCTCTACGAAGGTCTAGTGAAGGGTAAGGCTGATGCCGTCTTGGCTGCGTCTATTTTCCATTACAGGGAGTATTCCATCAGGGAGGTGAAGGAGTATCTCAGGGAAAGGGGAGTGACGGTGAGGCTGTAGAATGCTCTGGCTGGCCTTCTTTTTCTCATTGGCCCTTTACTTCTTCTCCTTTCCACCTTTTGACCTTTTCTTTCTTGCCTGGGTGGCGCCTCTTCCCTTGATGCTGGCTGGGGTCTCCCTCTCATCAAAGAGAAGGTTTCTCCTCTGGTGGTTATGGGGTACTTTCTTTTTCTTTGCATCTCTTTACTGGCTTCCTGGGACCATGATGGCCTATGCCCCTGTGGCTGGATGGCTGGCTTGGGGGACTCTAGGAATACTGGCTCTTTACTTAGGCTTGTATTGGGGGTTGTGGGGATACTGGTCTTTGCTTCTGGTTGAAAGGGGAGTTCCCCCCTTCTTGGCTTTCTCTGCGGTCCTTTCCTTTCTGGAATTGGTTCGTGGCCACTTGCTGACGGGTTTTCCTTGGCTTTTGGCTGCCCATTCCCAGGCCCCTTTCCTGCCCTTTGTTCAGGGGGCGGCGTTGGTGGGGGTTTACGGCCTCTCCTTTTTCCTGGCCTGGAGTTGGGGAGGGGCGCTGGATTTGTTGAGGGGTGCCAGACTGAGGGGTGGTGTGGCCCTTCTCTTACCCCTGTTGCTGATCGGGTGGGGATGGGCAAGGGTGGAGAGGCTTTCCCATGGTAAGACTATAAAGGTGGCTTTGGTGCAGCCCAATATCCCTGCCCAGATGAAGTGGGATCCTGCCAGAGCCCGGGAACAGGTGAAGCTGCTGGTGGATATGGTGGGTGAGGCCTGTAGAGGGGAAGATTTGGTGGTCTTGCCCGAAACGGTCTATCCCTATAGCCTTTTTCAGAACCCTTCCAAGACTCGCCCTTTTTTGGATGCTGTGAAAGGTTGCTCCGCCTTTGTTCTGGTGGGCACCAACCATGTGATGACGAAGGGGGGGCGCCTTTTTTACAAGAACCGAGTCTATCTTCTCTCTAAGGTGGGAGTCTTGGGTGTTTACGACAAGGTGCACCTGGTGCCCTTTGGGGAGTACGTTCCCTTGGGTGATTACTTTCCTTTCCTCTACGGCCTAGCGGGGTATGAAAGGGGGTTTTTGCCGGGGAGAGACCTTTCTCCTTTACCCATGCCTACCTCCCCCTTGGGGGTGGGGGTCTGTTATGAGACCATCTTCCCGTCTCTGGCTCGGGTTCAGGTGAAAAAGGGGGCAGGGCTTCTCGTCAATGTTACCAACGACGCATGGTTTGGAAGAAGTCTGGCGCCTTATCAGCACCTTACCGCTGCCCTCTTCCGGGCCGTGGAGAATGGAAGATGGCTGATTCGCTGTGCCAATACAGGGATTTCGGCTTTGATCTCTCCTGAAGGACGGGTGGTGGTCCAGACGCCCCTCTTCACCAGAAGAATTCTCAGAGGAGAGGTGGGAGCGACGTCCCAGATCACTCCTTACACCATTTTGGGGGACTGGTTACCTCTTTTATCGGGCTTTTTTGTCTTTCTTTTTCTTGTCGTGGGATACTTTAAACCGGGGTATTTTTCTGATAGATAGGGACCAGTAGGCTGCGGGGAGGCTTCTTTGACTGATTTGGTGGAGGTTTTTAAGGCTCTGAGTGATGAAACTAGGCTCAGGATAATGAAGCTCCTGGAGGATGAAGCCCTTTGTGTTTGTGAAATCATGGCTGTGCTGGACATGATCCAGTCTCGGGTCTCCCGCCATCTGGATATCTTGAGAAGGGCTGGTTTTCTGGTGGCTCGGCGGGAGAAGAAGTGGGTGATCTACACCTGGAATAGGGAAAAGGTGAACTCTTACCATTTGCCCCTTCAGGAGATGCTTCGCCTGTGGCTCAACGATGATGAGACGGTCAGAAGGGATCGGGAGAGGCTCAAAGAGGTGAAGGCTATGGGCTTGAGGGAGAACAAGAGCTGTTGTCGTTGACGGAGGAAGGGGCTCGGGTTACAAGAGCCAAAACTGCCAGGGAGGTAGAGGGGTGAATTACCAGGAAGTTGTTATGAGGCTGGAGAAATTTTGGGCCGACTACGGCTGCGTTGTCCAGCAGCCTTACGATGTGGAGGTGGGAGCGGGGACAATGAATCCTGCCACTTTCCTTAGGGTTTTGGGACCGGAGCCTTGGATGGTGGCTTATGTGGAGCCCAGCCGTAGGCCCACCGATGGCCGGTATGGTGAGAACCCAAACCGTCTGCAGCACTACTACCAGTATCAGGTGATTCTCAAGCCCTCTCCCGATGACGTGCAGGAGCTTTATCTGGACAGTCTCAGAGCCTTGGGAATAGATCCTTTGCAGCATGACATTCGTTTTGTGGAGGACGACTGGGAATCTCCCACATTGGGGGCTTGGGGGCTAGGCTGGGAGGTGTGGCTAGATGGTATGGAAATCACCCAGTTCACCTATTTCCAGCAGGCAGGGGGGATAGACCTGAAGCCTGTGTCTGTGGAGCTCACCTACGGTCTGGAGCGTATCGCTATGTACATTCAGAGGGTGGATTCTGTCTTTGATCTCATTTGGGTGGACAACGTGACTTACGGGGACGTGCACCATCAAGGCGAGGTGGAGTGGTCCCACTATAACTTTGAAGATGCTGATGTAGAGGTGCTCTTCAAGATGTTTGAAATGTGCGAAAAAGAGTCTCTCCGCCTCATCGAGAAGGGTTTGGTGTTGCCCGCCTACGACCACTGTCTCAAGTGTTCCCACCTCTTCAATCTTTTGGATGCCCGGGGGGCCATCAGCGTTAAGGAGAGGACGGCCTACGTTGGGAGGGTGCGTCAGCTGGCCCGCCTTTGTGCTGAGGGTTACCTTAAGCAAAGGGAGGCTATGGGATATCCTCTCCTGAAGAAGGGGGCCTTCGGATTCTCTGCCCCTGTTGAGAGGTGAGGAGGGAGGGACTGTTTTACTCCTGTCCAGATTGGCCGTGGGGCCTAGCTTCTCCTTTTAAGCTTTCTTGGGGAGCGAGGTGAGGGTGAATTTCTCCGGTATGGAGCTCGTTTTAGTGGTGTTTTCCCTTCTCTTGCTGCTGTTGGAGGCATTTTTTTCTGGTTCGGAGATTGCTCTTTTGAGCTCGGATCTGGTGAGGATCGGGGAACTGGCCCGGGAGGGGGATTCTAGGGCCAAGAAGGTGAACTTTTTCCTTAAACACCCCGAGAGGCTTTTGGGTACCACCCTTTTAGGCACCAACCTCTGCGTGGTGCTGAACGCGTCTTTGATTACCTATCTCCTTTCCGGCAGAGTGGGAAGGGGGCATTCCGAATGGGTGACTACTCTGATTCTTTCTCCCATGGTTCTCGTTTTTGGAGAGGCCATACCCAAGAGCTTGTCTCAGAGGAGACCCACATCTCTAGCCCTGAAAGTGGTCACCCCTTTGAGTTGGGCCTATCTCGCTTTTAGGCCTTTCTCCACGTCCCTTCTGGCCTTGGCCCGGCTGGTTATTCCTGGATGGAAAGGGATAGACCAACGCTTCTACTTCACCAGAGACGACCTGGCCCTTCTGGTGGAGCAGGAGGAAGGGGTTGCAGATTTGGAAGAGGAGGAGAAGGAGATTATCCATAAGGTCATCTCTCTACCCGAGGTGAGGGTCAGGGAGACCATGAAGCCTATCAACCAGGTGGTGGTCCTTGAGGAGGGTGAAACGGTGCTCAGGGCTGTGGAGATTTTCCATAAGTGGGGTTACTCCAGGGTGCCTGTCTATTCTGGCCACGTTTACAATGTGGTGGGGGTGGTCACCATTTATGACCTCCTCAAAGTAGAAGATCCCACCCTTCCTGTCAGCGAGGTGAAGAGGCCTGCCTATTTTGTTCCGGAGTACAAGAAAGTGGATGAACTCCTCCAAGAGATGAAAGAAGAGCGGGTTCCCATGGCGGTAGTGGTGGATGAGTATGGTGCTGCCATAGGGATCACTACTGTGGAGGACTTGGTTGAGGAGTTGGTAGGGGAGATAGAGGACGATTTCGATCGCTCCCTTCCCCATGTTGGAGAGGTCCTGGAGGAAGGAGGTGGGTATCTGGTGGATGCCAGGATAGAGCTGGATTTGCTCGGGGAGGAGTGGGGCATAAAACTGCCTAAGGAGGATATCTATGAGACCCTAGCGGGGTTCCTCCTCTACCGTCTGGGGCGGGTGCCTCATCAGGGGGAAGAGGTGGTGCTGGAAGGGTGGCGCTTCCGCGTTGTGGAGGCCGATCCTAGGAGTGTCAGGAAGGTGTGGCTGGGAAGAGTTAAGGATGAAGGCGGAGGGATGAGGGATGAGGAGGTGAAGTAGCGAAGTAGTGAGGGAGCAATAAGTGGAATGGTGAAGTGGTAGAATGAGCGGGAAGAGCTTTCAGCTTTTCACCTTTCACTTTTCGCCGAATTTGTTGCAGTCATACTTTTTAACTTGGACTTGAAACCTAAAACGTTGAGCTTGGAAGAAGGTGTTTTGAATGAAGGTCACTTTTATTCACGCTGCTGATCTTCACTTGGGAACCCCCTTCAAAGGTTTGGGGGAGGTCTCTCCTTGGCTTAAGAAGAGACTTATCTGGGCCAACTTTGAGGCATTCAGGAGGCTGGTGGACCTGGCCCGTGAGGCGGATATGCTTCTGCTGGCTGGAGACTTGCTGGAGGTGGGGTTGCCCCATCTCCGGGCCAGGCTAGAGTTGGTTCGGGCCTTGGGAGCCCTTGCCGGGGAAGGCGTGAGAGTCTTTCTGGTGGCGGGCAACCACGATCCCTATGCTTTCTGGAAGGAGGTATCTCTACCCCAGGGAGTCCACCTTTTCTCTCCCCAGGGGGAGGCGGTGGAGGTGACGTTGGGGGGGAGCTGGGTTGGCATTAGTGGTATTAGTCACGGTGGAAAAAGCGTGAAGGAGAACCTGGTTCTGAGGTTGATCCCTGTGGAGGGTGACCTGCGTCTGGCTTTACTTCATGTTTATCTCCAGGGTCAGGAGGGCCATGATCCCTATGCTCCCTGTTCTCTGGGGGATTTGGTGTCGCGGGACTTTAACTACTGGGCTTTGGGTCATATCCACAAGAGACAGGTGGTGATGGAAGACCCCTGGGTGGTGTATCCCGGTAATCTCCAGGGCCGCCATCCTGGTGAGGTAGGGCAAAAGGGCTGTTATCGGGTGGTGTGGGATGGGGAGAGGTGTCAGGTGGACTTCCGTCCCTTGTCCCCTGTAGTCTGGGCTACTCGGCTCCTCTCCCTGGAGGAGGTAGATGACTCTGAGGGTCTGGCTGATCTTCTGGAGTCCGTTAAGGAAGAGGTGAGATGGGAAGGTGGTGTCCTTCTCAGGGTGGTTCTTGAAGGTCCTTCCCCCCTTCACTCCATGGGAGATGAGGAGTGGATTCAGCTGGAAGAGGTGCTCAACGAGGCTGAAGACAGGGAGGATTTTGTCTGGCTTATCCTGGAGGATAGGCTTTTGCCTCCTCTGGATTTAGAGGCGTTGGCTAGTCAGGAGGAGTTCCTTGCCCAGTTGGTGAAGGAGGCCATGGAGCTTAAGAACATGGTGAAAGATCCTTCTCTGGGTGAGGAGTTAGGCCTCTTGTGGCGTAGGAGGGACGTGGCCCGGTGGTTGGGGGAACTTGGTGAAGAGGAGAGGGCCAGGCTCGTGGATGAGGCTTTGAAGAGGGCGCTCGTTTTCATGCTGGGGGAGAGGTGAGGATAAAGGAGCTCTATGTGGAGGGTTTTGGGGGGCTGGGTCCCCTGTCTCTATCCTTTGCTCCTGGCCTCAACCTCATCTTGGGGCCCAATGAGGCGGGCAAGACCTGCCTTATGGAGTTTATCAGGGCAGCCCTTTTTGGGCTTGTTAAAAGGGACGGGGCTTATCAGCGCTATCTACCCTTAGACGGCAGGCCTTACGGGGGCAGGGTGGTGGTGGAGGAGGATGGTGG
>QMPS01000048.1 GCA_003648675.1 Aquificota bacterium | reverse complement strand
GACGCCCTATTGGAGCTTTTGGAGGCTCAGAGGCTCAACCCTTCCTCTCCTAAGGTGTATAATGGTCTTGGTGTGGCTTATTTGGGATTGGGGGAGTTGGATAAAGCCCAAGAGTCCTTTGAAAAGGCGGTGACTCTGAATCCCGGTTATTCAGAGGCCCACACCAATTTGGCTACGGTTTATATCCAGAGAAGGCAGTGGGATAAGGCGGTGGAAGAGTGCACCAAGGCGCTGGACAATCCTTTTTATATGTCCCCGGAGGTGGCTTACAACAACAGGGGCTACGCTTATCAGATGATGGGCAAAGATAGGGAGGCATTGTTGGACTACTATAGGGCCCTAAGGTATAACCCCAAATTTCCCAAAGCTTATGAAAATCTCATTGCCTATTATCTTTCTAAGGACGACATGGTTAGGGCCCGGGGTATTTTAGACGACACCGTTGCCCTTGGTTTGAAGAGCCCTGGATTGATCTTTTACAGGGCCCTTTTTAGCAACATAGATGGCGATAAAAAGAGGGCCTGCGAACTTTTCCAGCGGTTGGTCAAAGAGTTCCCCCTCACCTCCTGGGCCAAGAAGGCCAGGGCCTATATAGACCTGATAGGCAACTGCGATGCCCATGGAGCCACTATACTTAGGTAACCTCTCTAAGCTTAAGGAGGTCTTCCAAGAGCTGGAGGCCTCTTTGGAAAGATGCTTTCTGTGTCCCCGGGGGTGCGGGGTTGATCGTTCGAAGGGTGAGCTGGGCTATTGCAAGGCTCCTGCCCAGCTAGTGATCTCATCTGTAGGTCCCCATTTCGGTGAGGAGCCTCCTCTGGTTGGGTGGTGTGGATCTGGAACCATCTTTTTGACTCACTGTAATCTTAGGTGCGTGTTTTGCCAGAACTTTGAAATCAGCCATCTGGGTCGAGGTGACGAGGTAGATGTTGAGAGGATGGCTGGCCTTATGCTGTGGCTTCAGGAGAGGGGATGCCATAACATCAATTTTGTTACCCCTACCCATTACCTGCCTCAGATTCTCCACGCCCTGTACTTGGCGGCCCATAGGGGATTGAAGGTTCCTGTTGTTTACAATTGTGGTGGTTATGAGTCTCTGGAAATAATCAAGAAAATAAAGGGGTTGATTGACATTTATATGCCTGATATAAAATTTTTTGATTCTCGCGCTTGCTCTACATATCTCCAGGCTCCCGACTACGGGGAGGTGGTCAAAAGGGTGGTGAAGGAGATGTATCTTCAGGTAGGAGATTTGGTGTTGGAAGACGGCCTGGCCGTTAGGGGGCTGTTGGTGAGGCATTTGGTTATGCCTGGCTGGGTGGAGGACTCTAAGAGGGTGATGGAGTTTATAGCAGAAGAGGTTTCGTTGAATACTTATGTGAACATCATGTTTCAGTACAGGCCTTTGTACCAGGCTCAACGATTTCCAGAGATCTCTAGGAGGCCGAGTCTCGGGGAGTACAGAGAGGTGTGCCGTTACGCCAGGGAGTTGGGGCTGAGGAGGGGCTTCAGTGAATGAAGATTTTGCTTTGAGATTACGTAAGGCCCGGGAGGCAAGGGGGTTATCCAGGAAGGAGCTGGCCAAAAAGGCCGGGGTCCCTCTCCCCGTGGTGAAGAACCTGGAGGAGGGCAGATGGTCAGCCCTGCCTGAAGCTGTCTACTTGCGTTGGTTTATGGAACGCTTGGCCCGGGTTTTAGATATTCCCCTGGAGGAGTGGCGTCCTTTGGTAGAGAGCCTCGAGCCCCGGGTGGATCTCTCTTCTGTAGTGGTCAAGAAGGCCACTCCCCAGGAAGGTTGGGGATGGTGGCGGGGTCTTGCTCTCTTCTTCTTTTTGGTGGTCTTGTTGGGAGCATTTTTGTGGTTTGGTGTGGGTACTTACATTAGCCCACAGAAGGTGAGTCTTTATAGAAGTGGAAAGGGGCATGAGGTCTCTGAGGCTTCTCCCTCCAAAGTAGGAAACTTCCATAGGTTGTCACCTCCGGGGATGGGAGTGGTTCCTGGTAAAGGGGTTGGTGAGGGAAGGGATGCCGAGGCAGCTTTGGTCGAGCTGCATTATCTGGAGATCAAGGCTAGGGGGGAGTGTTGGGTTTGGATGAGGTTGGAAGACGGTGCTGTGAGAGACTTCATCCTCAGGCCAGGGGAGAAATATCGGGTCTCTTTCACAAGGAAGGTGGAGGTTAGGCTGGGGAACTCTGGGGCTGTGGACCTCCTTCTGGATGGCAGGGATTTAGGTTTCGAGGGAGAGGAAGGGAAGCCGGAGGATTTGAGGGTGACACCTTTGGGAATGGAGGTGGGGGCCGGGGAAACAGGGTGATTTGAGGAGACCTCTGTCTTCTTAACAACTTTTTTGTTTTTCAGTGAACTTTTCCGAATACCTTAGATAGAAAAAATCAATTTTATTTCCTGGAGGGGCTGGTATATATGTTGCAGGGGGTATTGTGAATTAGGGCGCATGCAGTGAGTCTAACTGGCTGGGTATCAGGATATTCTGATGAACTTATTAAAGAACATTTTGTGTTGAGAAGGGGGGTGGAAGTGGAGGTGGTTTAGTCAGGAGCCAGGTGGAGGAATTTCTGAGTGGTTGATGGGCTACAATTGAAATGGAGGAGAGGTGGATATGAAAGGGTGTCGCTGGAGAAAGTTGCCTTTTCTGTGGATGGTTTTGTTCCTTGTGGTCTCTCTGGGGGCCTGTACCTCTATGAAGGAGGCTAAAAAACAGGCCGAAAATGCCAAGGTTCCTGTCATTGAGGGGGCGAAGTACGTGGGCTCTGAGGCATGTGCCGATTGCCACGAGGATGTTGTTAAGGATTTTGGAAGAACCATTCACGGTAGAATCGCTGGTTTCGAGGTGAAGCCCAGTATGGAGGCCGAGGGCTGCGAGGCCTGTCATGGTCCTGCCAGCAAGCATATTGAAGAGGAAGACCCTGCCTATATTCTGAATCCTGCTAAGCTAGAACCCGCCCAGGCTTCGGCTATCTGTTCCCGTTGCCATACCGATGGCGAGACTATGGACTGGCGAGGTTCTGAGCATGCCTTGAACGACGTGTCCTGCGTCAAGTGCCATGCCGTTCATGGCGATAAAGACAAGGTGGCCTACAGGGACAAGCTGGGCTATCGCCATAAAAATGTGAAAGACGCCTTCTTGAGGGAACCCGAGCCTGAGTTGTGTTTCACCTGTCATAAGGACGTCATGGCCAAAACCAACTATCCCAATCACCATCCTGTCAAAGAAGGCAAGATGGTCTGCTCCGAGTGCCACAATCCCCACGGTTCTATGGTTCAGCCTTTGCTCAGGACAGATGAGCGCAAGAACGAGCTGTGCCTCCACTGTCATGCGAGGTATCAGGGTCCCTTCACCTTTGAGCATACCCCTGTGGTTGAGGACTGTACAATTTGCCACAATCCCCACGGTACAGTGGCCGACAACCTCCTAAAGCAGAACGAGCCTTTCCTCTGTCTCCAGTGCCACGGAATTCACTTCCACGCGGGTTTGCGGCCGGACACGGAGGAAGTTTTAAGCAAACCTCATGAGGCTGGTAAACCTACCACCGTTGTCCCCCACGACAGCTCCATGCAGATGGTGATGATGACCCGGTGTACCCAGTGTCACTCTGCAATTCATGGATCTGATCTGCCGTCCCTGTCTGTACCTGGTGGTGGCAGCAGGTTGACCAAATGAGGAAGGAGGGAGAAGGTATGAAAGGGCATAGATGGCTGTGGATTCTGGTTATCTCCCTCTTTGTCTTAGCGGGGGTGGCCAGGGCAGAGGAGGCGCAAAGGTACTTTAAGTCTAACGTATCGGTGGGCTATCATTTCATTGGCCATGATGACGAGATGACCAAGGTGGGAGAGTATGAATCTCTTTCCTCTGGTGCTCATGCCGATGTCAACTTTGATGCCAGATTGGGTGAGTTCTTTTTTGGTGCTCATGGTTTCTACTACGACGAGAGTGAAAAGGAGTGGTCAGGGTACCTGGACTTTGCCCGGATCGTGAGGAGCGAGTACTACTACGATAGCTTCATCCACAGGACTCAGCACGATGAACTCTTTAAGGATGAGGACAAGACCTCATCTGGTATGACAGCCACCAATCCCTTTGGCTGGATATGGGACGCAGGCACTGGGCAGTATGAACTCGAAGGTGCTCAGAACGCCATGCATACTGATCTGGACTCAGGGAAGGACTATCAGATTTACAGGACAGAGCATAACTGGGTTACCAAAGTCCAGATTCCCTTCTTCCCCTACATCATTCCTGAGCTGAGAATCAGAAAAGAAACCCGTCACGGCTGGAAGCAGCACACCTTTATGGCGGGCAAGTGTGCCTCTTGCCACGTGATTGGCACCAGTCTCAGGGTGGACGAAGAGACCACAGATGTCACCGTTGGCGGTACTCTCAAGTATGGGATTGTGACGGCCAGTTATTTCCATACTGAGAGCCACTTCGACAACGAAGCCAGGAAAAACTTCTACCAGTTCGATGGAGTGGCCAAAGGTAATAGCCCTACTTTCAGAAGTAGAATTCTCTATGATAACTCTTATGCTAGGTACGCTGAGACTCCCGATGTGGACAAGGATACAGACACCTTTAAGGTTAGAGTTGATCTTCCCTATCACTCCACTCTCTACGGTAGCTATGTTTCTTCCAGGGTAGAGAACCAGTACACAGACAACGATTACGATATGGATACCTATTTTGCCAGGCTAACCACCCTTCTTATGCACAACAGACTCACCCTAACGGCACGTTTGCGCTATTACGATATAGACAATGAAGACGTGGATGTGAGAATGGACGACTACAACATCGTGAACATTCCTCAGGATACAGCCGTGCAGGGTCCTGGTTACGGTGGTATCCCAGTGGACTACTGGAGCTATGAAAGAAAGTCGGCTCTTAGCAGAGAGGTGACCGAGGCTGGGATTGACTTCGCCTATCGTCTAGCTCGAGGGTACACCTTGCGTGGCGGTTACACCTATAAGAGGGTGGAGAGGGACAACAAGTACTTCAAGGACTACTACGACAGCACATTAGAGGATGAGAGGTACCTGGACGATGACACCACTACCTATCACATCTTTAAACTGGCGTTGAGTGCCCGTCCCTTTAGGACTCTCACTGGCAGAGTCTCTTACAAGTACTATCACGCTGACTCTCCCTTCCAGTACTGGAATGCCATGTGCTATGATGGGTTGTACAATATCAACGGGCCTGGTGGTGCGGATCCATCTATAGATCCTAGTTTGCCTACGCCTACGCCCTATTACCTCATCTTCAGGAGTACCTACCGGAACAAGGAGGCCTCCAACGTGCCTGAGGATCACCATAATGTGAAGCTCTCGGCTACTTGGTCTCCCCTGTCCTGGCTTTCCGTTAACGGTAACTTTCAGTACACCTATGAAGATAACGACGATGCCGACAATGGATGGGAGAACAACTCGTATCAGGCTGGTATTAGCCTCTGGATGATGCCCATTCAGAACTTCTATGTCACTTTGGGTTATGATTACCAGAGGAATGAGTACGAGGCCTGGTACTGTATAGACCTCTTTGCAGGGTGAGCTGGCCACAGCTTCGTGGGCCAGGTTGGCTCACGTCATGACACAGTAGATTATGAGATTGACAATCATGTGGTGTATCTCTCCTTGGACTACATGCCCAAGGAGTGGTTGAGGCTCTTTGCTGACCTCACCTATAACCATTCCGAGGCTGACGTGGATGACCCGCACTTTGGGGGTGATTGGTATCCCAACTACTACCCCACTTCCTCGGACCCCTATAGCTATCCTGCGGCCTACTTTGACTCTGATTTCAGTGAATCCGACGACTGGAGCGAGTTGGAGTACGACCAGTTCAGTACCTCCGTCGGCTTCGAGTGGAACTTCTGGAAGAGCTTCAGTGTTACGTCTTCCTTTACCTATCGGTGGTTCGATGACGATGAAGAGTATCTCGGGGAGGACACTGACGGTGAAGCTTACATCTTGAACGTTGGTTTGATGTGGAAGTTCTGACCCTCGCCTTACTCTCCCCGCTTCGCGAAGCCGGAGGCCGAAGGCCTCCGGCTTCCTTTTTGACAATGTTCCCCTCTCTCAGCTATTTTCTTCAAAAGGTAGGGGGAGGAAGAGAATGAAGGTTTCCATAATAGAGGCCGGTGGGAATGTGGCCAAGAGCCTGGTCTCCATGATCCTGGCCCAGAGACTCATGGCCTCGGGGGATGTTCTTCAACTGGTGGAAGAGAGAGAGCCCAGGAGTTTTCATGTTTTGGAGGCTTTGAGGTCCGATTTGCTGGATTCAGTTGGTGTGGGGGCAGAACAGTTGGAGTTGGCCTTTGGCCCTGAAGGGGTGGATGGGGATGTGGTGGTGGTCACCCTGGGTATAGCCT
>QMPS01000047.1 GCA_003648675.1 Aquificota bacterium | reverse complement strand
TTCCTTTTGTGGTAAAGGGCAGAGGGAGGTGAAAAAGCTCATCGCTGGTCCCGGGGTCTATATTTGTGATCGGTGTGTCACCCTGTGCAACAAGATCATAAAGGAAAGTGAAGACCAGCACCAGGAGGGGTTCAGAGATCTTCCCACTCCTAAAGAGATAAAAGAGTTTTTAGACAGATACGTGGTGGGGCAAGAAAGGGCCAAGAGGGTCCTTTCTGTGGCTGTTTATAACCATTACAAGAGGATCTCCAGCCAGGACGCTGGGGAAGTAGAGATTCAAAAGAGTAATATTCTTCTAATAGGACCTACGGGCTGCGGTAAAACCCTCCTTGCCCAGACCCTGGCCAAGTTTTTGGATGTGCCTTTTGCCATCGCTGACGCTACTCCCCTCACCGAGGCGGGTTACGTGGGGGAGGACGTGGAGAATGTGTTGGTACGCCTCCTACAGGCGGCGGACTACGACGTGGAACGAGCGGAGAAAGGTATCATCTATATCGACGAGATAGACAAAATCGCCAGGAAGAGCGAGAACCCCAGCATCACCAGGGATGTGTCTGGAGAAGGAGTGCAGCAGGCTTTGCTGAAGATTATAGAAGGCACTGTGGCCAATGTGCCTCCCCAAGGAGGCAGGAAACATCCCCAGCAGGAGACTATCCAGGTGGACACCACCAATATTCTCTTCATCTGTGGTGGTGCCTTTGTGGGGTTGGAGCGTATCGTAGAACGCCGCATTGGAAAGAAGGTCATCGGCTTTGGAGCAGACGTGGACTCTAGGGACAAGACAAAATCCGAGGAAGTTCTCTCCTTGGTCCAGCCCGACGACCTCATCAAATTTGGCCTCATTCCCGAATTGGTGGGTAGACTTCCTGTGGTGGCTACCCTGAGCGATCTCAGTGAAGATGACCTAGTGAGGGTTCTGACGGAACCTGCCAACTCCCTGGTGAAGCAATATCAGCGCATGTTCGAGCTGGAGGGTGTAAAGCTCACTTTCACCCCTGGAGCCTTAAAGCTCATCGCCAAGGAAGCTATGGAGAGGAAGCTGGGAGCCAGGGGACTTCGGGCCATAATGGAGGAGGTGATGCTAGACATCATGTACGAGTTACCCTCGGGTAAGCACGGCATAAAAGAGTGCATAATAAATGAGGACGTGGTGAAAAAAAGATCCGAGCCTATATATCTATTTGAGAAGGCCGGGTAATTAGGAGGTAAACAAACAGGGATGTTTTTCAGGAGCGAAGATACTGTGTATCCAGTAATTCCTCTGAGGGATCTGGTGGTTTTTCCCCACTCTATCACCCCTCTCTTTGTGGGCAGGCCCCAGTCCATCAAAGCTGTGGAGTACGCCCTGAGGAGGGATAAAAAGATCTTTCTGGTAGCCCAGAAGGATTCCAATGTAGATGAACCCCAAGAACAAGACCTTTACGGTATTGGTACCGTGGCCACCATCATTCAGCATGTGAAACTACCCGATGGTACCATAAAGATACTGGTGGAGGCTCTCCACAGGGCCAGAATCTTAGAGTTTAGGGAAGAGGCTTCGTTCCTAGAGGTTAGAGTGCTGCCTTTGGAAGACTCCTTCCTCATAACTCCAGAGACGGAAGCTTTGGTAAGAGCTATTAGAGAGGCCTTTGAGAAATACGCCTCTCTCAACACCAAAGTGCCTTCCGAGGTGGTGGTCTCTCTGGGAGCCATGGAGGATCCGGGTCGTTTCGCCGACACGGTGGCCTCCCATATCTCCCTTAAAACCCGGGAAAGACAGGAGATCCTCGCTACCATCGATTTGAGGGAGAGGTTGGAAAAGATCTTTGCTTATCTCCAGCTGGAGAACGAGATACTAGAGGTGGAGCACAGGATAAAAGATCGGGTCAAAAAGCAGATGGAGAAGAACCAAAGGGAGTACTACCTCAACGAGCAACTCAAGGCCATCCAGAAAGAGCTAGGTAGGAGTGACCTCAACGAGATAGAGGAACTGAGAGAGAAGATAAAGAAGGCCCGGATGCCCAAATCTGTGGCCAAAAAGGCCGAGGACGAGCTGAAAAAACTGGAGCTCATGCCACCCATGTCCGCTGAGGCCACGGTGGTGAGAAACTACCTGGACTGGCTTATCGCTTTGCCCTGGAGCAGAAGAACCAGAGACAAGTTGGATCTGAAGGAAGCAGCTAGGATTTTGGATGAAGACCATTATGGTCTGGAAGAGGTGAAAGAGAGAATCCTCGAGTACCTAGCGGTACGGCACCTGGTGAAGAAGAACAAAGGCCCCATACTCTGCTTCGTCGGACCCCCTGGTGTGGGCAAGACCTCTCTGGGCAAGTCAATAGCCCGGGCCATGGGTAGACGTTTCGTTAGGGTGAGTCTGGGTGGTATCCGTGATGAAGCGGAAATCCGAGGGCACCGTCGGACTTACGTGGGCGCTTTGCCCGGGCGCATCATCCAGATGATGAAAAAGGCTGGTACCAAGAACCCCGTCATGCTCTTGGACGAGATAGACAAGCTGAGCTCGGATTTCAGGGGAGATCCAGCCTCAGCCCTTCTGGAGGTGCTGGACCCTGAGCAAAACTCGGCCTTTAGCGACCACTACCTAGGAGTGGATTTCGATCTTTCTGAAGTCTTCTTCATCACTACAGCCAACGTTTTGTACTCTATTCCCCGCCCCCTCCAAGACAGAATGGAAATCATCCGTATTCCTGGTTATACCGAGTATGAGAAGAGAATGATTGCCCGTCACTTCCTCTTGCCTCGGCAGATCAAGGCCCACGGTATTCCCCAGAATAAGTTGGTGGTGGAAGACTCAGCTATCATGACCATTATAAGGGAGTACACCAGGGAAGCAGGGGTAAGAAATCTGGAAAGGGAGCTAGCCAAAGTCTGTCGAAAGGTGGCCCGCAGATTGGTGGAGGGCGTAGAGGAATTGCCTATACGGGTCTCCGCTTCTGATCTGGAAGAATACCTTGGAGTGCCCAAGTTTCGCCACGGTAGGGCAGAAGTCCAACCTGAGGTGGGGGTGGTTCAGGGATTGGCCTGGACAGAGAACGGAGGAGAACTCCTCACCACGGAGGTGGCCGCAGTGGAGGGCAAAGGGGATCTCATCCTTACGGGCAAACTGGGTGAAGTGATGCAGGAGTCGGCCAAGGCAGCCCTTACCTTCGTCCGCTCCAGGGCCAAGGCCTTGGGCATCTCATCAGACTACTTCCAGAAGGTTGACATACATATACACCTGCCCGAAGGTGCTATCCCTAAAGACGGTCCTTCCGCCGGTATCACTATCGCCACAGCCCTGGCCTCTGCCGTGGCCCATATACCTGTCAGGGCTGATGTGGCTATGACAGGAGAAGTGACCCTCAGGGGCAAGGTCTTGCCCATCGGGGGCGTCAAGGAGAAGCTCTTGGCAGCCAAGCGTAGCGGCTTAAAGAAAGTGATTATCCCCGAGGAGAACAAGAAAGATCTGAAAGAGGTTCCCGAAGAGATACGCCGGGGACTGGAGATTCTCCTGGTGGAGCATATGGACCAGGTCCTAGAGCTTGCCCTGGTGGGGTGGAAGTGGAAGGACAAGGTAGAACCGCCACCTCCCAAGGTCTATTCCCCTGTAGAGGAGCGGCCCTCTCTCACGTCATAAAGAATGGGGGGTCCTGGCCAGGTCCTCAAGTTTCTCTATATCTTCCCTCATACCCAGGACCACCAGCAGGTCTCCCTTTTCTAGCTTAAGATGAGGCTCAGGGCGCAGGATGTTGGAAGTGTCTGCCTTTCTCACAGCTACCACTATGGCTCCCGTGTCTTCCCGAATCTTGGACTCTTTTATGAGGACTCCGTCCAGAGCAGAGCCTTTCTCTATCACCACCTCCTCCAAGATGAGGGTCACGGGTCCCAAGCGAGTGGTGAGTTCGATGAAGTCGGTGACAGCGGGTTTCAGAGCGGCGTGGACCAGCATATTGGCTCCCACGTCGTAGGGAGAGATCACTCTATTGGCCCCTGCTTTGTAGAGCTTCCTGGTAGCTTGGGGGTCCTCTACTCGGGCCACGATGTGAAGCTTGGGGTTGAGCTCCCGGGCAGACAAGGTGATGAAGAGATTGTCGGCGTCGGATCCCACCACGGCTATAAGGATTTTGGCGTCTTCTATGCCTGCCTGCTCCAGGACCCCTTCATGAGAGGAATCGGCCTCAATGTACAGATAACCCTTCTCTTCCAGTTTGGATATCCTGTTAGGGTCGTTCTCCACAACCACGAAGGGAATGCCCTTCCTGTAGAGCTCTTCACTCACCTTTTCTCCCAGACGCCCAAAGCCACAAACTATGACATGATCTCTGAGTTTTCTCATTTCCCTTTCTAGCCTCCTTCTATCAAAGACTCTTTTGAGCTCCCCCTCCACTAGCAGTCTGGAGAAAGTGACAGCCCCGTAGGTGAAGACCCCTACTCCTGAAGTGACGAGGACTATGGTGAAGACCTTTCCCGAGTTGGAGAGGGGGTAGACCTCCTTGAACCCTACCGTGGCTAGGGTAATGACAGTCATATAGAGGGCATCTATGAAGGGCCACCTCTCCAGATACATATAGCCGGTGACGCCGAGCAGGATCAAAGCCAAGACCAGAAGCAGGAGGGTAAGGGCCTGGTTGGTCAGAGTGGAAAGGTAAGCATGATAGGTAAAGCCTTTTTTCATGGCTCTATGCAGCGCCCCTCGCGCAAAATCTCCCTTCCCTCTCCTTGGGCGATCACCTTTACCGTGGGTTTGAAGAGGACAAAGTCCTGATGGAAGGGCACTTTCACCCGACCGCCAAAGGTTGAGTTGTCACCCAGAGCCAGATGGATGGTGCCGGCGATCTTCTCGGCCTCTAGTATGTTGTCGGGCTTAGAAGCTTTAGGATTGGTGCCTATGCCTAGCTCAGCAATGTTTCTGGCCTGAGGGTACTTTTGGAATATGTCTTCTAGAAACTGCATGATCCCGGCGTCTCCTTCGACCTTAGTCACCTGTCCCTCCTGGATGTGAAAGGCAGTTGGGACGTCGAGTTCTCTGGTAGAGCCCCACTCTGCCACAAAAACACCTTGAGCCGTGCCCTCCACTGGAGCAATAAAGGCCTCTCCTGCCGGTAAGTTGCCGAAAGAACCGGGGCAGGAGAGGTTGCCTGTGTCTGCCGTGGCCTTTCTTCCCTCTATGGAAAGGGTAAAGTGGGTGCCATTAGGAGCAGTGATTTCCACTTTTTCCCCCTGGTCCAAGATCTGGGCTATTCCTAAGGTCACTTTTTCCAATTTCTTCAAGTCCACGTCCAAAGAGGTGTTGAGCATCTCCACATCGAAAAGGGGCATGCTGGCATACCGGGCCCCCATTTCTGTTAAGAGCTTCCGAAAGGAGGTGTGGGTAGTGGAATAATTGGCCAGAGCCACCACTACCTGTGCTACCCCTCGGGCTGTCTTCTTCAGAACCTCCAGGGCCTGGGAGAAGGCCCTATGGTCTTCCTTTTTGAGCAAGGGGGATAGAAGCCTCCTTTCCTTCAGAGCAGCCAAGCCCTCCTCGCCAAAAGCCAGTCCCCACAGGGACTCTGGAGGTTCCACACCGTGGTGCCCTAGGGCCTTATACTCGTGGTAGACGACCTCATCCGTGATGGAACGAGCTACCTCAGCCACCTGCTGGGCCAAAATGCGAGTCTTCTCCCTCCTAGCAAAGTGATGAGGAGCCAGTCGAGGCTCGCAATTGGAGATGAGGTCTGTGAAAACCAGGAGCCTCTCTCCCCCCTTAAGACCCAGGTTTTCTAAAAGCAGCTTCAAGATCTTATCCCGCATCTTCCTGCCTCCTGTCACAAACAGACTTGGGAAAAAGACTGGCAGAGAAAGGAGGGCTGTGTCAACGTATAGGACCCTCTAAATCTTCCCTCTAAGTCTGTAAGACTTTTTAAAGTGCAATTGAAAGGGCTTTCTTCATCCTTTATAGACTTCTGTAAAGTCCCAGGGGGAGGAGAGGCATGATAGAGGGAAAGCTCTTTATTAACGGAGAGTTTGTAGACTCCGCCGGGGAAACCACCCTTGAATCCATCAACCCCGCCAACAGTGAGGTTATCGCCAAAGTAGCCGAGGCCCGAGAAGCAGACATAGACAAAGCCGTTCAGGCGGCCCGTCGGGCCTTCGAGGAGGGTTCCTGGCCTAAAATGTCTGCCACCGACAGGGGCCGTCTTCTGAGGCGCATAGCCGATCTCATCCAGGAGGGGCGCAGTGAGCTGGCCCGCCTGGAGACCATGGACGTGGGCAAGCCCATCCGGGACTCCAGCAAAGTGGACCTGCCCCTGGTGGTGGACTGCTTCGAATATTTCGCCGGCATGGCCGACAAGGTGATGGGAGAGACCATCCCTGTGCCCGGCAAGTTTTTGAACTTCACCCTCCGGGAGCCCGTGGGAGTGGTAGGCCAGATCATCCC
>QMPS01000046.1 GCA_003648675.1 Aquificota bacterium | reverse complement strand
GGCCAGCTTTATGGCCCCCTCATTGGCCTCAGCCCCCGAATTGCAGAAAAAGACCCTCGGCAAAGGTGTGTTCCACCAGCATCCGGGCCAGTTCAATCTGGGGCACAATGTGGTAAAGGTTGGAAACATGGAGAAGACACTCGGCCTGGTCCTTGATAGCCTCCACAATCCTAGGATGGCAGTGGCCCAGATTACAGACAGCTATACCCGCTCCAAAATCGAGGTACTCCCTCCCCTCCACGTCCCACACCCGGGTACCCTCACCTCTCACCAGCACCACAGGGTACCGGCGATAAGTGGGCATGAGATACTTCTCGGATAGATCCATCCACTGATATGTGTCCATACCCCCCTCTTCAAGCATAGCTATGAAGCCCAACGATGAGAAGATTCACACCCAGATAGGTGAAAAGAACAGCAGCAAAGCCGATGATGGAGAGAATGGCTGTCTTCTTACCCCTCCACCCCCTGGTGAAGCGAGCATGAAGAAAGGCCGCGTAGACGAGCCACGTGATAAGGGACCAGGTCTCTTTAGGGTCCCAACTCCAGTAAGAACCCCAGGCATAGTTGGCCCAAGCAGCACCGGTGATGATACCCAGGGTGAGAAGGGGAAAACCTATCATCACAGCCTTGTAGTTAAGGTCGTCCAGGATCCGCAAATCGGGTAAGAAAGCTATATCCTTCCCCCTCTCCTGAGCCCTGGCTTTAATGAGGTACATGATGCTCACTCCACACGAGACGGCAAAGGCAGCATAGCCCAAAAAACAGGTGATGACGTGAGCGATGAGCCAGTCACTCTGAAGAGCAGGGATGAGGGGTTCAATTTGGGTCCTAATGCCCGGCCCTATAGTGGTGTAAGCCAAAGCGATGAAGGCAAAGGGCATAACAAAGGCCCCTATGGTCTTGTTTTTGTACTTCCATTCAATGAGAAGGTAAATGATGACAATGGACCAAGAGAAGAAGACCATGGACTCGTAAAGATTGGTAAAAGGGGCATGTCCCCAACCCACCTTGTAAGAGATGACCGTTCGGATCACCATGGAAGCCGTCTCCATAATCCAGCCCACCAACACCACAATAGTGGCCAAGCGCCCCAACCACTTATTGCGGAAGGGGATATAGCAGAAGTAGAGCACTGTAGCTAACAGATAAACGAAGATCACAACGCCTATAAGCCTGGTATCAAGGGTTCCATGAAGGGCCGCACCTTGCATTCTTACCTCCTTGCTCCCAAATTCACTGAGAGACCCCCAGAGCCTCTCTCATTTCCTTTATAAGCTCCTCAAAGTGCTGTGAGAAGGCCGCATGGTTTCTATTCACATTACCCACCACCAAAACCTGTCTCCTCCTCCCCCTATCCTCCACTATAACCCAAACCCTGCGATGCGAGATGAAAAAGCACACGGTGAGTCCCACCAGCATGATGAGGCATCCCGCCCATACTACCCACACACCCGGATCTTTGGACACCTGAAGACCAGTGTACTGGAGCCCTTCAAAGGAGAGATACCGAAATCTGAAGGGAGCGTTCCTCACACTGTGCACTTCAGGGAAGAAGGCAAAGACCCAACTCCTGTACTGGGGGCTCCCATCCTTCTCCACCTCTAGCAAGGCTGCGGGGTTTCTCAATTCTTCAGAACGATTCATGGGTTGGTTGTTCTTGCCCAGCACCAGATCAGGGAAGAAGGCCACCAGCCTCAACTTGTAACCATCTTTCAGAGGCACTTCTCCCCCTACCTTCACCTGGACCCTAAAGGGCTCATCCTTACCATTTTGAGGGATCACTTCCAAGGTCAAGAGCCCTTCCCTGTTAGAAATAGTCCCGTAGCTGGCCTGGTAAAAACTGATGCCCTTATACTTCAAAGGGTGATTGACCCGCACGTCCTTGGTCACCACGGGCTTGCCATTCTCCAGAATGGTAACGGTGCTTCTATAATCCTTGGGAGTCATAGTCCCAGGATAATAGGTCACCTGGAAAGAGTCACACCTCACATCGAAGGGCAAGGTCACAACCTTATGACTGCCAAAGATGGTCACATTTCTGCTGGACTCCCCCTCGACAATGGTCATGCCTCCAGAGAAACCCCAAATACCGCCGATGAGCCCTCCTATCAGGATGATGAGCACAGAGGTGTGAGTGACATAAACCCCCAGGCGATTGATCACTCCCCTCTGGGCGAAAAGCCTCCCAAGGCGCTCCTCCAACTTCTTCTCACACCTGTAGCCTCTGCCCTTCAAAGCCCCTTGAATCTTATCCAAAGTCTCGTCCAAAGAGAGAGCCACATTGAATCTCTCCAGGGGTTTCATCTCCTCTAGTACCTCTCGGGAAGGCCACCTGAGGGGCTCTTTCACAAAGCGCCAGGCCCGGGGAAAACGCTCTATAGAGCAGATTATGAGGTTTAAGGCCAGAAAGGCCAAAAGGAGAAGGAACCACCAAGAGTGATAAACGTCGTACAGACCTAGCACCTTTATGATCCGATACCCAGCTGCACCGTAAGCCTTCACATACTGCTGGGGATTGGCCCTCTGCATGATGAGGGTACCCGAAATGGAAGTGACAGCCAGGATGAAGAGGAGAAAGATAGTGAGTTTCAAAGAAGTAAAGAAACTCCAGAGCTTCCCCACAAATCCCTCGCTCTTTTTCAAACCTACCTCCTATCCAAAAGCCTTGTTAACTAATAATTTTTCTAACTACACATTGCAACCACCCGCTCAACATTCCCCCTCCCTACCCCACTCCACAACACCTTTCAAGCCCACAGCCTGGCCTGGGAGGGTTGCAAGAAACCACTACCCACATTATCTTTTGCACAAGCTCATAGAGGAGTATTTGTGATAATAAGCAAAAACGACTAGGGCCTTCAGACCCCCTTCAACAAACAAAAGGGACCTGAAAGCACCGTAAACATGGCCAAAGAGCGAGAAAACTACATCTGTTCCTCCTGCGGACATACCTTTCCCAAATGGTTGGGCAAGTGTCCCCAATGCCAGGAGTGGAACACTATTGTGCCCCTTTCTCACCATCCTAGGAAGGCCTCCCAACCCAAATACCTACCCCTGAACCAAGTGCCCGAAGAGGGCGAAGAGAGGATCACCTTGCCCTTTAGAGAAATCCAAAGGGTACTGGGAGGAGGCCTGGTAAGGGGAAGCCTGGTGCTCTTGGGGGGAGAACCGGGAGTGGGAAAGTCCACCCTCCTCCTCCAGATAGCCTCGGCCCTGTCCACCATGGGCGAAAAGATCCTTTACGTCTCAGCCGAGGAGACCCTTCACCAGATAAAGCTCAGGGCTAAAAGGCTAGGAAGCCTTCCCGCCAACCTCTATCTCCTCCAAGAGACTAGAGTGGAAGCCATACTTGGTCAAAAGGAACTTCTCAAGCCAGGCATCATGATTCTGGACTCCATTCAGACGGTGGCTCTAGAAGACCTCCCATCCTCGCCCGGAACGGTGGTCCAGGTAAGGGAAGCAACCGCTCGCATCCTAGAAGCTGCCAAGGCCACCAACACCACGGTGATACTTGTAGGCCACGTCACCAAAGAGGGCAGCCTGGCAGGACCCAAGACCTTGGAGCACATGGTAGACACCGTCCTCCAAATAGAGGGAGACAAGGGTCAACCCTACCGCCTCCTCAGGGTCATAAAGAATAGGTACGGCCCCGACATGGAAGTGGCTCTTCTGGAAATGACGGGCAAAGGAATAGAAGAGGTGAAAGACCCTTCAGCCATCTTCCTCCAGGAGAGACTGCAAGAAACACCCGGTTCCGTGGTGGTAGCCAGCCTCCAGGGCAGCAAACCCCTCCTCTTAGAGGTCCAGGCCCTGGTATCCCCTTCCTCCCTGGGAATCCCTCGAAGGGTCATGGCCGGTGTAGATCCCACACGGGCATCCTTCATCCTGGCCGTTATAGAGAAACACTTAGGTTTAAACCTCCAATCCCTAGACCTCTTCCTCAACATTCCTGGAGGCATAAAGCTTTCAGAACCTGGAGGGGACCTGGCTGTCCTACTGTCTCTGGTCTCTAGTTTCAGGGAGATACCCATAGAAAAAGACCTAGCAGTTTTCGGAGAAGTGGGTCTGGGAGGGGAGATTAGAAGGGTGAAAGGAGCCATATACAGAGCCAGAGAAGCAGAAAAACACGGTTTTTCCGGCATCCTTCTTCCCAAATGGGACCAAGAGAAAGTGGCCAAAGAATGCAAAATAAAACTCATAGGTATTTCCAACGTAAGGGAAGCTCTTGAATTTTCAATGAATTTGTGAGATTATTTAAATTATGAAAGAGGAGGAAAGCGTATTTAAAGTAGGAGATAAAATTGTCTATCCAGCCCATGGAGTGGGCATTATAGAGGGCATTGAGGAAATCACTGTGGAGGGCCAAAATCTGGTCTTCTTCTCCATCCGTATCCTGGAAAAAGAAGTCCTCATCAAAGTGCCCATAGACAAAGTAGAAAAGGTAGGGCTCCGCAAAATAATTACCGACAGTTCTGTTAAAGACATCATGGAAATCCTCTCCCGTCCCCCTACAGCCCAGGAAGGAGAAAAGGTGAGCTGGACTGTAAGGCACCGAGAATATGCAGAAAAGATCAAGAGTGGATCAATTGAAGAGGTGGCTGAGGTCTACAGAGACCTCATGCAGTTAAGAAGGGGTAAAGAGCTCTCCTTTGGCGAGCGACGGATCCTTGAAAATGCCCAACAATTCCTTATAGGAGAGATATCAGAAGCAAAACAAATATCACCTGAAGAGGCGGAAGAGCTCCTCAAAAGCCTCTTCCAAGAAGAAGGAGAAGAAGAAAAATGTTGATGTTAATCTTTAGACTAGCCATCGTCCTTTCAGGAACCCTACTGGGTTTCTTTGTAGGTAAAAGCTATCTGCCCTCCTCTCCAGCAGGCTACACGTTGGGGGCGGCCTCGGGCTGCATAGCAGGGCTTCTCTTCATCTACACTGTTCAGAAAGTCTTGGAATTCAACCTTAAAACCCTGGTAGGAGCCCTCACCGGGGTGACCATGGGACTCATCCTCTCCTATCTCATCATAGATATAGCTGAGATCAAATTCCCCCTGGAGGGAGCCAAAACCCTCTTCAACATCTTTGTAGGACTCTGCTTCGGCTACCTGGGAGGCATCCTTGGGGTGAGGGTGGCAGACGTGGTAGACCTACCGAGGGTGAGTAGGGACAAACTCCCCCTGGCATGGGGAGGGAACAACAAGATCCTAGACACCAGTGCCATAATAGACGGGCGCATTGCCGATGTAGTGGATACGGGCTTCCTAGAAGGCACCCTGGTGATCCCTCAGTTCGTTTTGAAAGAACTTCAGCACATTGCTGACTCCCACGACCCCATACGGCGCAGCCGGGGACGTAGGGGACTAGAGGTCCTCAAAAGGCTCCAGGAAAACACCCGGGTGAAGGTAAAGATCACCCATCAGGACTTCCCCAAAATAAAAGAAGTGGACGAGAAACTCTTGACCCTAACCAAGCGAATGAAGGGCAAAGTAATCACTACCGACTACAACTTGAGCCAGGTAGCCAAACTCCAGGAGATCGAAGTCCTGAATGTCAACGAACTGGCAGGAGCCCTAAGACCCGTAGTCCTTCCCGGTGAAGAGATGGAGGTCTTCATCCTCCGCCAGGGCAAGGAGCCCCGTCAGGGGGTGGGCTACCTGGAAGACGGTACCATGATCGTAGTAGAAGACGGCCGGGAATATATTGGCAAGAAGGTGAAAATAGAGGTGACCAGCCTCCTTCAAACCTCCTCGGGCCGCATGATCTTTGGTCGGGTAAAAGGGGAAGAGAAGGATTATAAAGCCCCGCCCGCCGAAGAGCACCACGGCGACTCCCGTCTCCAGTAGTCCATGAAAGGGAAGGTAGGTGTCATCGTCCTGGCTGCCGGGCAAGGACTCCGAGCAGGCACCCAAAAACAGTGGACGGTTCTGAGGGGAAGGCCCCTCCTCTCCTTCCCGTTAGAGACGTTTGAAAACCACCCCCTCATCCACGCTGTCTATTTAGGGGTAGACAGGGAACACCTGGAAGAGGGGAAGAAGTGCCTCGAGAGATGGGCTCCAAACAAAGGGCGAAAGGTCTTCATCGGAGGAGAACGCCGCCAGGACACGGTGTACAATGGACTGAAGGAATTGGATGAGGACATCACCCTGGCGGGCATCCACGATGCGGCCCGCCCTCTGGTGTCCCACCTCCTCGTCTCCAGAGTGGTTGAAAAAGCCAAAGAGACAGGGGCAGCCATCCCCGCTGTGCCCTTGAGGGACACCATAAAAGAGGTCCAAGGAGACACAGTGAAGGTCACCTTGGACCGTTCCCAGCTTCGGGCCGTTCAGACCCCCCAGTTTTTCAGAAGGGAAATTATCCAAGAAGCCTACAGACAGGCCGTGCTGGGAGGATGGGAAGCCACCGACGACGCCTTTCTGGTAGAAGCCATGGGCGTAGAAGTCCACGTAGTGGAAGGGGAGGATGAAAACTTCAAGGTCACCTACCCCCAAGACTTAGAAAGACTGGAAGACCTCATGGGCTGGGAAACCCGCACAGGCTTCGGATACGATGCC
>QMPS01000045.1 GCA_003648675.1 Aquificota bacterium | reverse complement strand
CTGGGACTTCTCTCTGCTTTTGCCCTAAGAGGTGGGTTTGCAGGTTTGGATCCTCTGGCTGGTATTCCCGGTACCTTAGGGGGGGCCTTGGTGATGAACGCGGGGGCCTTTGGAAGGACCCTGGGGGATTTGGTGGAGGAGGTAGAGGTGTTGGTTGATGGGAAGGTGGAGGTTTTAAGGGGAGTGGAGGTGGATTGGGGCTATCGAACTTCTTCTCTCAAAGGGTCCACCGTGGTGGGGGCTACCCTTAAGCTGGTTCCCGGGGATGGGGGTAAGATTCGAGAGGACATGGTCCGTTTCGCTAGGCTGAGGCGCCAGAAGCAGCCTTTGGATTTTCCTTCCGCAGGATCAGTTTTCAAGAATCCTCCGGGGCACAGTGCCGGCAGGCTCATAGACGAAGCAGGTTTGAAGGGAGCCAGGGTGGGGGATGCCATGGTTTCTCCCCTCCACGCCAACTTCATTGTCAATCTGGGCCAGGCTAGGGCCCGGGATGTGAGGCTCCTGGTGGAGGTGGTGAAGGAGAGGGTGAGGGAGCGGTTTTCCATTTCTCTGGAGGAGGAGATAGTTTATGCGGGAGTGTTTGAGTTTGGAGAAGATGAGGATTGCGCTGCTGCTGGGGGGGCCTTCCTCTGAGAGGGAGGTGTCTCTCAAAACCGGCGGGGCGGTGGCCTCGGCCTTGAGAAAAAAGGGCCTGGATGTGGTGGAACTGGATGTGGGGGAAGATCTCTCTAAGCTAGTAGAAGATCTGAAAAGGGTAGAGCCTCAAGTGGTCTTCATTGCTCTTCATGGCGCCTTTGGCGAGGATGGGGTGATCCAGGGGGTGTTGGAGTACTTGGGCCTCTCCTACACGGGCTCAGGGGTGTTGGCCAGTGCCCTGGCTATGGACAAACTGGCTTCTAAACGACTCTTTTCCTATCACGGGATACCTGTGCCCCGCTACACCATCTTCAGAAGGGAGGGCTGGACCCTCCCAGGGGAGGTGCCTTTGGAAGAACTTTCCTATCCCTTGGTTGTTAAGCCGGCTGCTGAGGGTTCTACTATTGGGGTGAGCATAGTGGATAAGGAAGAGGTTTTAGAGGCGGCTTTGAGGAAGGCGTATAAGTACGGGGACACGGTGCTGGTAGAGGAGTATATAGAGGGTAGGGAGATCACCGTGGGGATTCTGGGAGACGAGCCCCTGCCGGTGATAGAGATTATACCTGAAACTGGGTTTTATGATTACCGGGCCAAGTACACGCCCGGACTCACTAGGTATGAGGTACCGGCCAAGTTGCCCAGGGACATGGCCCTCATGGTTCAGGATATGGCCCTTTTGGCCCATAGGGCTTTGGGTTGCAAGGACGTTTCCAGGGTGGACTTTCGTCTTTCAGAAGATGGCACTCCATATGTGCTGGAGGTGAACACCATTCCCGGAATGACTGAGACCAGTCTTTTACCCAAGGCTGCGGCAGCAGCTGGTATATCCTTTGAAGAACTGGTATTGCGTATTTTGGAGTCGGCCTTGAAGAAGTGAGGAGGTGGGGTGGTGCTCCTGATTGAGCTGGACGAGGACCTGACGAGGAGTGCGGTTTTAAAGGTGGTGGGTGTGGGAGGTGCCGGGGGCAATGCTGTGGACAACATGATAGAGCATGGCCTCCAAGGTGTGGAGTTTGTGGCCATAAACACCGATGTCCAGGCCCTCAGTCGCTGCAAGGCTCCGGTGAAGGTCCACATAGGGTCAAGTGTCACTCGGGGCTTGGGGGCGGGGGCCCATCCTGATGTGGGACGCAGAGCCGCTGAGGAGGATGAGGACAGGATAAGGGAGGCTCTGGCAGGGGCTGATATGGTTTTTGTGACGGCAGGAATGGGGGGTGGCACAGGTACTGGGGCCGCTCCTGTAGTGGCCCGAATTGCTCGGGAGCTGGGAGCCCTCACCGTGGCTGTGGTGACCAAGCCTTTTCTCTTTGAGGGCAGAAGAAGAATGAAGAATGCCGAAGAGGGTCTAAAGGACCTCAGAGCCTGTGTGGACACCATTATCACTATTCCTAACGAGAAGCTCTTTGAGGTGGTGGACGAGAAGACCAGTGTGGTGGATGCCTTTAAAATCGCCGATGATGTGCTGCGTCAGGGTGTCCAGGGTATCTCCGACATCATAACCGTTCCGGGTTTGGTGAATGTGGACTTTGCCGATGTGAAGACAGTTATGGAAGGCCAGGGACTGGCCCTTATGGGAACCGCTTCGGCCACAGGGGATAATAGAGCCAGGGAAGCAGCCATGGGGGCTGTTTCTAGTCCCCTCTTGGAGGACGTGAGGGTGGAAGGTGCTAAGGGCGTGCTCATAAACATCACGGGGGGGAGGAACCTCACTCTCACCGAGGTAAGAGAAGCTGCTGGGGTGATCTACGAGGCTGCCCATGAGGATGCCAATATCATTTTTGGTGCTGTCATTGATGATAGAGTAGAAGAAGAGGTGAGGGTGACGGTGATCGCTACTGGTTTCGATGAGATGCCTGCTGAGGAGCAGTTGGAGCCTACCGTAGATGAGGAAGCTGTATCCCAGGCTCAGAGTGAGGAGGCTCCTGAAGAGACTTCTCAGCCTGTCCATGAGGATATCGATCTGGAAGAGTATGGTGATCTGCCTCCCATGTTGAGAAGGATGTTGGAGAAAGATAGCCATTGATCTGCAGGGCTCTGTCTTCCGGGTGGGACGAGCTTCTGGCTTTGGAGGAAGGTGAGAGGCTCTGTTCCAGGGGCTGGGACCTGTCCCTTCTTCTCTTCTTTCCCAATTTCTATCGGGTGGGTATGGCCAATGTGGGTTTCCAGAGCATCTACCGGTTGGCCAATGCCGTGCCTGGTGTGGCTTGTGATCGCTGTTTTCTCCCTGATCCTTCTCTACAGCCTCTATTGGATAGAGGAGAGGAGCTGGTTTCCATGGAGCTTAAGCAGACTCCCCGGGAGTTTCAGGTTCTGGCCTTCTCCGTCAGTTTCGAGCTGGATCTTCTCAATGTGATTCGCCTCTTGCTGTGGTCTAAAGTTCCACCCCTGGCCCGTGAAAGAGGCGACAACGAACCCTTGGTGATTTTTGGTGGGATAGTGCCCTCGGCTAATCCAGAGCCCTTTGCACCTATAGCCGATGTGGTGGTGGTGGGTGAGGGGGAAGAGGCACTACCTTCCCTCCTGAGGGTGCTTCTGGAGGAGGGGGAGACCCGGAGCCCCAGGGTTTTTCAGCGTCTGGCCCAGGTTCCCGGAGTGTATGTGCCCAGTTTTTATGAACCCCAGTATGATGCCTTTGGCCGTTTTGTCTCTGTGGAAGCCAGGGCCGACACTCCTTTGCCGGTGGTTTGGAGTTTTTGGCAAGACTTTTCAGAAGAGGGGAATACCGTTCCCCTGGTCACTCCTGAGAGTTCCTTTCCCGGTGTTTATCTGGTGGAGGTGAGCCGGGGGTGCCCCCACTTGTGTAAGTTTTGCCTTTCATCCCATGTCTGTCGGCCTTTGAGGGTGGTGAGTCGGGAAAGGCTCTTGGGCTATCTGGACACTCCTCGTTCTAGGCTGGGTTTTGTAGGGACTTCCCTCTCCCATCATCCCCACTTGGTGGAGGCGGTGGAAGAGGCTGTGAATAAGGGTAAGAGCGTCACCTTCTCTTCTCTTAGGGTGGATTCTCCCCTTCCCCTTTTAAGGGTGGTTTCCCGGGAGAGCGGAAGGGTCACCTTTGGTGTAGAGGCTGCCACCGAGGTGCTCAGAGAGAGAGTGGGTAAGCCTTTACCCCAGGATCTTATTATGGAAAGGCTCCTTTACTGCGTGGAGAATGGGGCAGAGGTATTGAAGCTCTATTTTATGGTGGGACTTCCGGGGGAGGATGAAGAGGATTTGGAGGCTCTGGTGACTTTCCCCAAGAGGGTCCTTCACCTCTGCAGGAGGCATGGACTCTCCCAGCCCCAGATCCACATGAGTCTGGCTTCTTTCGTGCCCAAGCCCCATACCCCCTTTCAATGGTGCGCCATGGAGACCCGGGATGGGTTGAGAGACAGGATGCGGAGGGTGGAGGCGGGGCTTAGAAGGGTTAAAGGGATTACAGTGACCTGGGAGGGTCCCAAATGGTCCCTCCTTCAAGGGCTCATTTCCCGAGGCGACAGGAGGGTGGGGGAGGCTTTAGTTCATGCTTGGACCTCTTTCGGTGGTAACTGGTCCCGGGCTCTGAAGTTTTGTAACGTGAGCTTCGACTACTATCTTCACAGGGAAAGGGAAGAAGACGAACCCTTCCCCTGGGAGGTGGTTGACACGGGCTGGAGAAGGGAACTCCTCTGGTTTAGGGGGGTTTCTTCTAGGAAATGAACCCCTAGCTTTTCTAGTAAGTGTTTGAGGGATGGCCACTGGTCTTTCTTTACGTGGAAGGTGAGGGAGTTGAGCTCTATGGTTCTTTTGATGGGAAGGATCAGCGCCTTCTGGTGGGCTTTTTCTAGGGCTTTCCCCAGTCTTTCAGCCTCTTCTCGCTCGCTCAGGGAGGCTACTACCAAGTAGAGGGTTCCTTTCATGGTCAACTTCCACGGAAGAGTCCCTGTGATCCCTTTAACCTTCGAGGCCTTTGAGTCCACGGTGGAGGGGGAGGCCTTGATCATTACCCTCCAGAGGGTGATGGTTGTTTTTCTCTTACCTTCTTGGAAGGCTATTCCCCGGAGGGAGAGGGTGTTTTTCACCTGCTTAGGCCTCTTGCCGGGGAAGAGGACCACTAATATCTCTCCTTTTTTCTCCCTCTTTTTCTGCTTCAATGTCTTTGGGGTTTTTGCCCCTTTGAATGCTGTAGGGCCTCTGAAGGGGGCTTTTATACTGGTCGACCCCTCTTTTTTTATCGCCTCAGGGGGTGAAGCTTTTTGGAGCGAGGTGGACGAGGCGGGTCTTGAGGTGGGGAGGGACTGGCGGTGTGTAATCTGTACCTCTATCTTTTTTCCTATCTCGGGAATTCCACTTTTCCTGTGGATTTTGTAGAAGGTAGATATGAGAAGCAAAATGAAAAGCCCCGCCACCAGGATAGGGAGGCGGGGCTTTCTCTTGGATTCGTCCTCCACCACTACTCTACGGGGAACATCCGTCCTCAGGTTTATCCTGTGGAGGAGTCTCCTCAATCAGCTCTCTCCTTCTTCCCCCTTGCTCTCTTCTATAATCTTCTGGGCCAGGTGTGGAGGAACCTCCTCGTAGTGGGAGAACTCCATGGAGTAAGTTCCCCTTCCTCCTGTGATGGAGCGCAGCTCGGGGGCGTAACGGAGGATTTCTGCTAGGGGCACCTGGGCCCTGATGATCTGGTTCTTACCCTTGGCTTCCACTCCTAAAATTTTGCCCCTTTTGGCGTTGAGGTCCCCAATGACGTCGCCCACGCAGTCGTCGGGAGCAACCACCTCTAGAGTCATGATGGGCTCCAGCAATGTAGGGTTAGCTTGGGCGGCGGCCTTCTTGAAGGCCATGGATCCGGCTATCTGGAATGCCAAATCCGAAGAGTCCACAGGGTGGAAGGAGCCGTCGTAAAGGACCACTTTTACGTCCACTACGGGGTAACCTGCCAGTACCCCTTCTTGCATGGCTCCCCTGATACCCTTCTCCACCGAGGGAATGTATTGGCGGGGTATAGCTCCGCCCACGATGCGGTCTTCAAATTCGAACCCTGTTCCCCGGGGCAGGGGCTCTACCTCAATCCACACGTCTCCATATTGGCCTCTGCCACCTGTCTGTTTCTTGTAACGGCCCTGCATCTTCACCTTCTTTTTAATGGTCTCTTTGTAGGGCACCTTGGGGGTTTGAAGTTCCACTTCCACTCCATATTTCCTCTTGAGTCTCTCCACTATGGTTTCTAGGTGGAGTTGCCCCAGGCCGGAGGTGATGAGCACTTTGGATTGTTCGTCCCTTTTCCCTTTGAGTCCGCGATCCTCCTCCATAAGCCTTTGGAGGGCGGAGCTTATCTTCTCCTCGTCACTTCTGCTTTTGGCTTGGATAGCAAAAGAGAGGATGGGTTCGGGGAAAGGAATGGGCGGGAAGAGGAAAGGTGCGTCGGGAGCGCACAGGGTGTCGCCTGTGCTTGTCTCTTTCAGTTTGGCTACTGCTCCTATGTCGCCAGCTATCACTTTATCTGTGGGTTTCTGCTCCTTGCCCACCATGAAGAAGGGTTTGCCCACCCGTTCTTTGGTCTCCTTAGCGGTGTTGTAAACCGTGGAGTCCCCTTCCAAAACCCCCGAGAAGACCTTAAAGAGGGTGATCTTTCCCGCGTAGGGATCTGAAATGGTCTTAAAAACTAGAGCGGCCAGGGGCTCGTCCGTGGAGCACTTTCTCTCTGTTTCCTCTCCCGTGTTGGGATCGATGCCTTTAACGGGTGGTCTCTCCTGAGGTGAGGGCAGGATTTCCACCATCACCTCCATGAGGGAGTGGACTCCCATGTTCAGAAGGGCCGAGCCCACTAGGGCAGGAAAAATCTTTTCCTCTTTAACCCCTTGGGCTAGGGCCCCCAAGAGTTCTTCCTCGGAGAGTTCTTCTCCTTCCAGGTACTTTTCCGTGAGTTCGTCGTTAGTCTCGGCGATATCTTCGATGAGGG
>QMPS01000044.1 GCA_003648675.1 Aquificota bacterium | reverse complement strand
GGCAGAGGCAGAGGTAGAAGAAAAAAACATTGAACTTTGAACATTGAACTTTGAACAGCCCTTTCATCTCAGTTCTTCCAGGATCTCCCGGGCCACGGCCGCGGGATTGGGGGCTTGGCAGATGGGCCGCCCTACCACGATATAATGGGCCCCGGCTACTACTGCTTCCCTGGGAGTGGCCACTCTTTTTTGGTCGTGGAGGGGTGAGCCCGGGGGTCTCACCCCTGGAGTGACTATAACAAACTCCTTGCCCAGCGCCTCTTTTATTGCCTTGGCTTCTTGAGGTGAGGCCACCACACCGTCCAGTCCCGACTGTTGGGCTAGTCGGGCCAGGTCCAGGACCCTGCGTTCTACGGGGCCCTGGATACCTACCTCTTCCAGGTCCTCGGTCTCCATGCTGGTGAGGACGGTGACTCCTAAAAGGAGAGGACGGGGAGAGAGTTCCCGAGCCACCTGAGAAGCCCTTTCCATCATCTCTCTGCCTCCCAGGGTGTGGAGATTGACCATGAAAACTCTTCTGCGGGCTACCACCTCTATAGCGTTGGCTACAGTGGTGGGGATATCGTGTAACTTTAAATCTAGGAAGACCCGGGACCCCCGAGAGTGAACATAGTCCACCAGATCCCAACCAAAGAGGAGGAAGGGGTAGGCACCCACTTTGAAGGCTCCCACTACGGGGGCCAGATGTTCCACCAGGGCTTGGAGGACCTCTTTGTCCCCCGTGTCCAGAGCTACGATGAGAGGGTTGGTTTTCATCCTAAACCCTCTAGCTTCTCTTTCACTTTTAGGAAGTCCTGCATGGCATTCTTCTTCTGACCCGGGTTCCTCAAGAGATAGGCAGGATGGAAGGTGAGGAAAAGCTCGATACCCCACCGCCAGGGAATGAACTGGCCTCGAAGGCGGGTGATGGCTACTCTCTGCCGCACGAGGGACTGAGCGGCCACTCCTCCCAGGCAGCAGATGATCCTGGGTTTAATGGCTTGGATTTGTTTTAAGAGGAAGGGGAAGCACTGTTCTATCTCGTGGGGTTGAGGTGTCCTGTTGCCTGGGGGTCTACATTTGAGAATGTTGGCGATATATACGTCCTCCCGGGACAGGCCTATGGTTTGTAGAAACTGATCGAGGAGCTTGCCTGCTTGACCGACGAAGGGCCTGCCCTGAAGGTCTTCCTCCCGACCCGGGGCTTCTCCCACGAACATGAGCCTTGCCCAGGGGTTGCCCTCGCCAAAGACCAGGGTTTTTCGCTCCTTCCAGAGGGGGCATCTCTTGCAATCTCCCATCTCGGCCCTTACGGCCTCCAGCTGGGGGTTGGCTTGGGGAGATGGAGCGGTGAGCTCGGCACGGGAGGGTGGAGGCTTCTTCTCCACCCTTTGCTGGTGAGCAGTAGCAGGGGGCCTGGGCTTCTCTCGGCTTTGAGTCCGGGGTAGATACTCCACCCCCATCTCCTGGAGGAACTCCAGGTAGAGTTTAAGTTGTCTGATGATCTCCTTGGCCATGGATTGGAGATTAGACCAAAGGGTGGGTTCTCTTCAACCATGGCCTTGGAGAGTGCGAGGGGGGCAGGTCTTGAATTTGGCAATTTCTCTGGCCTTTCTGAAGGCCTTGCTGACTGTTGAATAGTGCAGCCCGAGAAATTCCCCCACCTCTCTTAGCGTGTATCCATAGTCGTTGACGGCCTGATAAATGAGAGCATTCCTGGCCTTCTTGTCTTTCCCAGCTTTTGCGAAAAGTTGCTCCAAAGAAGGCCTAACCGCCAGGCACTGACTCTTGCAATCTCTTGCAATGTAGAGTAGGTGGTGGCAACCACAAAATTACCAAAATTCAAGATCTAACCCCACGCCACTTTCCTATGGGGACCTTGCCGCTCGAATAGCTCCAATGTAGAGTAGGTAGTGGCAACCAGCTGGAATGTAGACTTGGTGGTGGGGAGTAGAGAGATGCTGCTGGGAGTTTTGTCGGATACTCATGACCATCTGGACAACATAGAGAAGGCCGTGGAGTTTTTTAACGGCAAGGGGGTAGACTTAGTGGTCCACGCCGGAGATGTTGTCTCTCCTTTTGCCCTGGACCCTCTGAAGAAGTTGGAGGCTCCCTGGCAGGGGGTCTTTGGCAACAACGAGGGAGAGATTCCGTTCCTCTTGGAGAAGGCCCAGGGCAGGATTCAGCCTGCTCCCTTGGAGCTGGAGTTGGAGGGTCACAGAGTTCTGGTAAAGCACTTCCACCACTACGTGGAGGAGTTGGCAGCCAGTGGCAAGTACAGCCTCATTATCTACGGCCACACCCACCGTTCCCGGGTGGAAAAGGTGGGCTCTACTTGGGTCCTTAACCCTGGCGAGACCTGTGGCTGGCTCACGGGCAGGGCCACTGTGGCCCTGGTGGAGATTCCCTCCTTTCGTATAGAACTGATAGAGCTTTAGGGACTGTATGACTCCCCGAACCCTGGCCTTTATTATTTTGGGCAAGGTTCTCCTCAAGGGGGACCACGCCAATGAGCTTCTTTCTCGGGAGGCATCCCGCCATGGTATCACGGGGCGAAATAGGGCCTTTTTATGGGAGATAACCCTGGGGGTTTTGAGGTGGCTGGGGCGTTTGGACTGGGTTTTGGCCAAATACGTGAAGGGCTACCATCGCCTTCCCCTTGAGGCCAAGAACGTCTTGAGGCTGTCGGCTTATCAGCTCCTCTTCATGGACAGGGTACCCCCTTATTCTGCCGTGGACGAAGGGGTGAAGCTGGCCAAGAGGTGGTGCCATCCCGAACACCATGGTTTGGTGAACGCTGTACTAAGGAAGGTGGCCAGTGGTCCTTATCCCGGAGTGGTGGGCATGGACTCCTCCCTGGAGGCGGCGGCCACGGCCTATGCCCATCCCCTGTGGATGGTGAAACGCTGGCGCCAGCGCCTGGACATGCTGGAGCTCCTCCAGTTTCTCAGGGCCAACAATGGCAAGGCCCCCTTCTCCGTGTGGGTCAACTCCCACCTGGTGGAGCCCAACTACCTGCGCAAGGAACTCAAAGCCCAGGGGGTGGAGTGCAAGCCCCACCCTTTCCTGGATGATGTTATCGTCATCATCACCCCTGTGGATGTAGCCCAGTTGCCCCAGTTCTCCAACGGCCTCATCCATCCCCAGGACCCTGCCTCAGCTTTGGTGGTGAAGATTCTGGAGCCCCAACCCGGGGAGAGAATCCTAGATGCCTGTGCTGCACCTGGCATTAAGACAGTTCAGACGGCCTGGGCCATGGGCAACCAGGGGGAGATCCTGGCTTGCGATATCCATCCTGCCCGTCTAACCCGCATGGAGGAGACCCTGAAAAGGGGTGGTGTCACCATCGCCCGTCCCATCCTGGGAGACGTGGTGGAGGTGGTGAAGGAAGAGGGGCTCTTTGACCGCATTCTTCTGGATGCACCCTGCTCCGACCTGGGCACCCTCAGGCGTCACCCCGAGCTCAAGTGGCGCAGGAAGGAGAAGGACATTGCCCTTTTCGTCGAAAAGCAGCGACGCCTTCTCACCACCCTGGTGGATCACCTGGCTCCCGGTGGAGTCATGGTCTATAGCGTGTGCTCTCCCGAGCCCGAGGAGGGGGAGACCCTGGTGAAGGATGTCCTCCAGAAGCATCGGGACCTGGAGGCTGTGGACTTTGGCCATCTTTTGCCCGAGCCTATCCGGCCCTACTACAAAAAAGAGGGCTTTCTCACCCTTTACCCCTACTACGCCAACACCGACGGTTTCTTCATAGCCAAACTGCGGCGCAAGGAGTGATACCTGGATCTTAGCATTTGGGGATGGCTAACCCGATGTGGTTTTTCACCAGAGGATCTTTACCCCGGGGTATTTTTGAATCCTTTCATCTGCAGTAATGAGGGGGATAGAGTGCACACGGGCCGTGGCCACAATGAGCTGGTCGGCGGGATCACGGTGAAACCCCTGGAGGGAGCAACTCTCTACACAGATCTCTGGCTCCAGAGGAGCTACAGAGACGTCTTTTTCCTGAAGAGAGCGGTTCATCCAGTCCAGCAGAGGTATGGAAAAGGCGATGCGCCCTCTTTCTACCAGCTTGGCCAGCTCCCACAGGGAGATGGCCGAAATCCACCTATCCTTGGCTTGTTCCAGTGCTTCCAGTGCCTTACGGGACAGGTGTTCGTGTGCCTCTGCGCTCCACCATATCCACACGTGGGTGTCCAAGAGAACCCTCTTCATCCTTTTCTCTCCTCTTCTGCCAGGACTTCCCAGTCCTCTTGAGCCACGGGAGAGACAAGATCTCCCATGAAAACCACCGTTTCTTTGAGGGGAGGCTTTTCCTGGCCGGAGAGTTCCAGGGGACGGATCTCGGCTATGGGAACTCCCCTTTTGGTGATGATGATCTTCTTTTTGTGCTTTCGCACCTCTTCCAGGATTCCCAGACACCGGGCCTTGAATTTGGAGACAGGAATACTTTCCATTCCATCCTCCCTTTTTGACCATGGTCATTTGACTATAGTTAAATATAGGTTCTGATGGGTTCCGGGGCAAGGGTGAGCGGATGGATGGGTACAGGGGCGACTTGAAGGCTCTAGATACTTCATATTGGTTTGATTAAAGCAGGGCGGGAGTGACCCACGGGGAGGTTTTGAATGACTGATGTGAAAATGGAGGTCCTGGAGAGATTGGATCGGGAAGATAGGGAGAAAGTGGCTTATTTTGTGACCCTTCTTGTGAGCCAGGCTAAATACCGGAGGCTGAGAGAAGAGATTGAGAAGAGGATGCCGGAGGTGGAAAGGGGTGAGGTTTTGGAGCACGAGGAGATATGGAAGCAGCTAAATATTTAAAGAATGTATTTGGAGTGTCCGATTTCAAACATTATACCATAGCAGACGGGGTAATGGCTCTTTTGACAAGGCATCCGGGAAGGGTGAAAGGGATAAAAGGCAGAAGAAAGGATTTACAGCTCACATTAGGGTTGGTGCCCGGCGGCTGAAAAATCGGGGGAACTCCCGTTCCCTCTACCCTTGCGGCTGGAGGGTCTTTTTTGCTCTAATGGGCACCATCTACGGTCTGAAGGGAGGGGAGGTCTATGGAAGGGCTCACTATAAAGATAGCCCCTTCCATCCTCAGTGCCGATTTCTGGAGGCTGGGGGAGGAGGTGAGGCAGGTGGAGAGGGGCGGAGCTCATCTCCTTCACGTGGACGTCATGGACGGACGCTTTGTGCCTAACATCTCTGTGGGGGTTCCTGTGGTGGAAAGCCTCAAGGCCTACACTATCCTACCCTTGGACGTGCACCTCATGATTGTGGAGCCTGAGCGCTATGTGGGGGCCTTTGCTCGGGCGGGGGCCGATATCATCACTTTTCAGGTGGAGGCTACCCCCCATCCCCATCGGGTGATCCAGATGATTAAGGAAGAGGGGAAAAAGGCAGGGGTAGTTTTGAACCCCTCAACTCCCCTTGGCGTCTTGGATTATATCCTGGATGACTTGGACATGGTCCTCCTCATGTCGGTTAATCCTGGGTTTGGGGGTCAAAAGTTTATACCGGCGGTTATGGGCAAGATCGCCCGGCTTCGGGAGAGGGCTCCTGCCCTGGACATCGAGGTGGACGGTGGGATTGGCCTGGCCAATGTCCAGGAGGTGGTGGGTGCCGGGGCCAATGTGATTGTAGCGGGCTCTGCTATCTTCAACTCTCCAGATCCCTGTGAGACCACCCGAGAGATGGTCCGCCTGGCCAGGGAGGCCTGGGAGGGTAGGACGAAGGCGTGAGGGCGTAAGAAGTAAGAGGTAAGGAGTAAGGCGAGAGGCGGAGGACATGAAGATAGAGCGAATACGTAATATCGGTATTGCCGCCCATATAGATGCGGGAAAGACAACCCTCACGGAGAGGATTCTCTTCTACACCGGTCGCATCCACCGCATGGGGGAGGTCCATGATGGGCAGGCCACCATGGACTGGATGGACCAGGAGAAAGAGCGGGGGATCACTATCACTGCTGCCGCCACTTACTGCCAGTGGCAGGACCATCACATCAACATTATAGACACCCCTGGCCACGTGGACTTCACTGTGGAGGTGAAGCGGTCTTTGAGGGTGCTGGACGGTCTGGTGGTGGTATTCTGCGGTGTGGGCGGGGTGGAGCCTCAGTCGGAGACGGTGTGGCACCTGGCTGACGAGTTCAGTGTGCCTCGAGTAGCTTTTGTCAACAAGATGGACCGGGTAGGGGCCTCCATGTACCGGGTGGTGGAGGAGATGGAGGAGAAATTGGGGGTGACTCCTCTGCCCCTTCACATCCCCATTGGTGAAGAGGAGAGCTTTGTGGGGGTAGTGGACCTTTTGGAGATGAAGGCCTTGGTGTGGGACAGAGACCCCCAGGGAGTGGGGTACTCGGTAATGGAGGTTCCTTTGGAGCTGAAGGACAGGGCTCTGGAGGCCCGGGAGCATCTCCTAGAGATCTTGGCTGATGTGGACGACACGGTAGCCGAGCTTTACCTGGAAGGCCAGGACCTCTCGGCAGATCTCCTTCGGGGGGCCATCCGCCAGGCCACACTTAAAGGGGAGTTGGTGCCCGTTTTTTGTGGTTCTGCCCTGAAAAACAAGGGGGTTCAGCCTTTGCTGGACGGGGTGGTCCATTTTCTACCCTCTCCCCTGGACGTGCCTCCTGTGGAGGGGATCAATCCCACCACAGGGGAGAAGGAGATGCGCCATCCCCGGCTTCATGACCCCTTAGC
>QMPS01000043.1 GCA_003648675.1 Aquificota bacterium | reverse complement strand
GGATTCACCCACTTCCAGCCCGCCCAACCCACAACCGTGGGCAAGAGGGCCTGCCTGTGGGCACAAGATTTTCTCCTAGACCTCCACGAACTGGAAACGGTGAAAAAGGCCCTGCGTTTTAGGGGGGTGAAGGGCACCACAGGCACCCAGGACAGCTTCCTTAAGCTCTTCGACGGCGACCACAAGAAAGTGAAAGCCCTGGACCGCCTGGTGACCCGAAAGATGGGTTTCGACAGAGCCTTCCTCATCACAGGCCAGACCTATACCAGGAAACAGGACGCCCGGGTCCTCTACACCCTGGCAGGACTGGCCCAGTCAGCCCACAAGTTCGCCACGGATCTAAGGCTCCTCCAACACCTCAAAGAGTTGGAAGAACCCTTCGGGAAGAAGCAAGTGGGCTCCTCTGCTATGCCTTACAAGAGGAACCCTATGCGCTGTGAGCGCATCTGTGCCTTGTCCCGGTACCTCCTGTCCCTGACGGAAAACCTACCCTACACCACGGCTACCCAGTGGATGGAACGAACCCTAGATGATTCGGCCAACAGGCGCATTGCCATACCCGAAGCCTTCTTCACCGCCGACGCCATTCTGGAGCTGTGCATGGATGTTACCTCAGGTATGGTGGTGTATCCCAAGGTGATGGAAAAGCACCTCCGGGAGGAACTGCCCTTCATGGCCGCTGAAGAAGTGATGTTGCAGGCGGTGAAAAAGGGGGGTGACCGCCAGGATCTCCACGAGAGGATCAGAAACTACGCCATGGAAGCAGCTCGGGCCGTAAAGGAAGGACAGGACAACCCTTTCCTGGAGATGATCGCATCGGACCCCGCTTTCGGCCTCAAAAAAGAGGAGCTGGAGAGCATCCTAGACCCCAGAAGATTCACCGGCCGAGCCCCCCAACAGGTGGAAGAATTTCTGGAAGAGGAGCTCTACCCTGCCCTGGAACCTTACAGGGACAAGCTGAACCTGAAAAGCCAGGTGAGGGTCTAAACCCGCCATGGTCGTCCACCATCTCCATCCCTGGGACCTCTCCCCTCAGGAGGCCATGGAACTCCAGAAGGAGCTAGCCTCTAGGGTAAGAGAAGAGCCTTTGGATCTGGAGAAGGTGGATTTGATAGCTGGAGTGGACGTATCTTTTTCCCGAGGAGACTCCACGGGCTACGCCGCCGTAGTGGTCATGGAGTATCCATCATTCAAAGTTGTAGAGGTAGCGGGGATAAAAGGTGACCTGGGCATGCCCTACATCCCCGGGCTTCTCTCCTTCAGGGAGGCCCCCCTCATACTACGGGCACTGGAGAAACTGAAACGCACGCCCCAAGTGATTCTGGTGGACGGCAACGGAGTGGCCCATCCCCGGGGATTGGGCATCGCCTCCCATCTGGGAGTGCTTTTAGACGCCGCCACCATCGGTTGTGCCAAGAGCCGGCTTTTGGGCCATCACGAAGAACCCGGTCCACAAAAAGGGGAATGGGCACCTTGGCGCCACGAAGGTAGGCTCTTGGGAGCCGTCCTTAGAACCAGAACAGGGGTGAAACCCATCTACGTCTCTGTGGGCCACAGAGTCACCCTAGAGGATGCCTTGGAATTGGTTCTCTCCTGCTGTCCCAGGTACCGCATCCCCGAACCCATCAGAGCAGCCCACAAAGAAGTAAACCGGCTGCGTCGGGAGGACGGATGAGCCAAGGAGGGCTCAAAAGCATAAAAGAGATCCTGGAGAAGATCACCAGCCAGAAAGAATGGGAGAAAGGGGGAACCATTCTCCGGTGGCGGGACCTGTGGTGTAAGAGCGTGGGGCCCTTTGTAGCCAAGAATACAGAGGTGGTAGGAGTGAGAGGTAAAAAAGCTGTGATAGCCGTGGTCCACAGTGTGCTGGCTTCGGAACTGGCTATCCAGAAACCCATCATTCTGGAAAAGCTCCGGGAAAAAGGAGGAGAGATGGCTCCCCAAGACCTCATCTTCAAAGTGGACCCCACCCTATCAAAAGAAGAGAAAACCACAGCCCCTGCAGATCCAGATCTTGATCCCGCCACAAAGGAAGAGATAAAAAGGCTAACAGCCTCTTTAAGGGATCCTGAACTCAGGGAGCGCTTTACCAGAATCCTTATCCACAGTTTTCATCGGGAGGGAAAAAAGTGAAAAAAAGCCTCGTCCTTATCGCGGTTCTCCTCTTCACCCTTGCCTGTAGCGGAAAAAAAGAGGAAAGGACCCTGGCCCCCTACTTTTCTCTGAAGGACCTGTCGGGGAAAAAGATCACCATGGACCAGTTCAAAGGCAAACCCTTCCTTCTGGTCTTTTGGGCCACCTGGTGCCCTACGTGTCGCAGTGAAATCCCTTTCCTCAACGAACTCGCCCAAGAAGGCCACACAGTGGTGGCTATAGCCCTGGACAGAGACAGAGAAAAATTGGCCCAGTTCGCCAAAGAGCACCGCATCAAATACACCATCCTCATGGGTAGCTACCAAGTGACCATAGACTATGGAAACGTCCGATTCCTTCCCACCATCTTCCTTGTGGATGCCCAGGGCTACATAGTGGGCAGAATGGTAGGAGGACTGGACAAAAAGAAGGTGGAGGCCTTTCTAAAAAGGGGATAACCCATCATGAAAGCTTTCTTCTTTTCTTTTACCACTCTCTTCTTGGCTTTAGATCCCTTGGGACTTATCCCCCTTTACATGGAGATATCCCATCAAACTCAAGAGAGAGAAGTGCTGAAGGCCTCGGTGTCAACGGCCTTCGGAGTAGGGGTTGGCTTCCTCCTTTTGGGCAAAGGCCTCTTTAAAGCCGTGGGTATCACTATGGCCGATTTCCAGGTGGCGGGCGGTTTTCTCCTCTTAGCCCTTTCCTTGAAGGATCTACTAGGCCAGCCTTATCAGCCCCCCCAAAGAGGGGACCTTGGAGTGGTGCCCCTGGGAACCCCTTTAATGGCAGGGCCAGCTACCCTCACTGCCCTTCTAGTGTGCCAGAACATTTACGGATTTTGGATCACGGTGCTGGCCTTCCTGGTCAACCTGGCCCTCACCTACTTCATACTATCCCGATGTGAAAGGATCATCCAGGTGATAGGAACCCGGGGAGCCAGAGCCCTGGCCCGGGTCACCAGCCTCTTTCTGGCCGCTTTCGCCGTCTCCTTCATCAGGAGGGGCCTCACTTCCATCCTGCGTCAACCCTCTCCTTGACCTGGAGAAGACCCAATAATAAACTCCACCAGAGCGCAAAGGAGAAGGAGGAACCATGAAGTACGAGATTGAAGGGGACAATCTCCAAGTGGTGCGCATCTTTCTAGATCCTGAAGAAGAAGTCTATGCGGAAGCGGGTAAGATGGTCTACAAAACCTCCAATGTCTCCATGGAAAGCAAAATGATGGGCTCTGGCCTGGGAGACAAGATCTTTGGAGCCTTAAAACGTAAAGTGGCCGGAGAATCCCTCTTCACCACACATTTCATGGCCCAAGATGCTCCCGGAGAAGTGGGCTTCGCAGGGGATTTCCCTGGCAGGATCGAAGCCATTCAGATCAGCCCTGCAAAACCCTTTATTGCCCAGAAAGACGCCTTCATATGTGCCACCCCAGGGGTGGAACTGACCATCGCTTTCCAGAAGAAGATAGGGGCTGGCCTTTTCGGGGGTGAAGGTTTCATCTTGGAGAAATTCCAGGGCGAAGGGGTGGTCTTTATCCACGCCGGTGGAGACTTCGTCCACTTCGACCTGGCCCCTGGACAGCAGCTAGAGGTGGACACGGGCTGCATTGTGGGTTTCGACGCCACGGTGAACTACGACGTCCAGTTCGTGGGAGGTATAAAAACGGCCATCTTCGGAGGAGAAGGCCTCTTTCTGGCCACCCTCCGGGGACCGGGAAAGGTGATCATCCAGACCATGACCCTCTCCAAACTTCGCAGAGAGCTGGGCCTCATGGCCCACAAGAGCGGTGGAGAGAAATCAGGTCTGGGAGCCATATCCGACCTAGCAGGAGGAATCTTCAGCAGCGATGACTAACATGGGAAAAGACTGGCTGATTAAAGGAGGCACCATCATTGACCCCTCCACAGGGGCCCAAGAGGTGGCTGATCTTCTGGTGGAAGGAGGGCGCATAACAGGTATTGCCCCCTCCATCACCAAAGAGGGTATACCTGTCATAGAAGCCCGGGGGCTCTGGGTTGTGCCGGGTCTCATAGACATCCACGTCCACTTTCGGGACCCGGGCTACGAGTACAAGGAGACCATTGAAACGGGACTGGCTGCAGCTGCCGCCGGAGGTTTCACCCAGGTCTGTTGCATGGCCAACACCCTGCCCGTCAACGACACAGGGGCTATCACCTTTTACATGGTGGAAAAGGCCAAAAAGGTGGAAGGCCCCCTCCTCCATCCCGTAGGTGCCATCACCAAGGGCCAGAAGGGAGAGGGTCTGGCAGAGATAGGGGACATGGTGGACCAGGGGGCTGTGGCCATCTCCGACGACGGCAACCCTGTCATGAACTCGGAAGTGATGCGCCGAGCTATGGAATACGCCAGCCACTTCGGCATACCCGTGGTGGACCACTGCGAAGACAAGAACCTGTCGGCGGGAGGCTCCATCCACGAAGGAGAGGTGTCCGCCCGCCTAGGCATAAAGGGCATACCCGCTGCATCAGAAGAGGTGATGGTGGCCCGAGATCTGTGCCTGGCCCGCCAGACGGGTACCCACATCCACATCCAACACCTGAGCTCCAGGGGCTCAGTGGAACTCATCAAGTGGGCCAAGGAGCTAGGCATTCATGTCACCTGCGAGGTAGCCCCCCACCACTTGGCCCTCACCCATAACGCCGTGGAGAGTTACGACACAAGCACCAAAGTTAATCCCCCCCTCAGGACCGAGGAGGACCGCCAGGCCCTCATAGAAGCCTTGGCCCAGGGGATCATAGACTGCGTTGCCAGCGACCACGCCCCCCACAGTCTCAAGGAGAAGGACGTAGAGTACGACTTGGCGGCCTTCGGCATCTCCGGAGTGGAGACGGCCCTGGGAATAGTTCTCAAACTGGTCCATGAAGGCAGGCTCACCCCCATGAGGGCCATAGAGGCTATGAGCACGTCTCCAGCCAGGGTCATGAAGCTGGAGGGTGGCAGTCTCAAAGTGGGCCAACCCGCTCACATCACCATCATCGACCCCGAGAAGACCTGGCTAGTGGAGCCGGAAAAGATGATCTCAAAAGGCAAAAACACCCCCTTCACCGGGTGGGAACTGAAAGGTAAAGCTGTCGTCACCATGGTGGAGGGGAAAGTGGTGTGGAGGGACAAGGCCTCCAGTGAAGAATGACCGCTGGAAACCTAATTGAAAGAGTACAAGGAGAAAGCTGGAGATGACCAGAGATAGAAAAAAAGCTCTATTGGCCCTGGCCGACGGCACCGTATTTGAAGGCTACTCCCTGGGAGCAGAAGGAGAGACCTGGGGAGAAGTGGTCTTCAACACGGCCATGACGGGCTATCAGGAGATCCTCACGGACCCCTCATACAAAGGCCAGATAGTGACCATGACCTACCCCCTCATAGGCAACTACGGTGTCAACTGGGAAGATGTGGAATCCAGGCAGCCCTTTGTGGAGGGCTTCATTGTCAAAGAGTGCAGCCGTATCACCTCCAACTGGCGGGCTGAAATGGGTCTAGATGAATACCTGAGAAAACACAATATCGTGGGCATCCAGGGGATAGACACCAGAGAACTCACCATGTGCATTCGAGAGGCAGGGGCCCAAACAGGGGTCATATCCACAGTGGACCTGGATCCCGGCAATCTGGTAGCCAAAGCCCGGAGTTTACCCACCCTGGAGGGCAGGGATCTGGTGAAAGACGTGACATGCAGCGAGAGATATCAGTGGCAGGAGGGAACCTGGAGCCTGGACAGAGGTTACAGCAGACCTTCATACAACGAAGATGGTCTCCACATCGTGGCCTACGACTTCGGCATAAAGTACAACATCCTGCGCATCTTCACCCAGCTGGGGTGCCGAGTGACCGTGGTGCCTGCCCAGACCCCAGCGGAGGAGGTGCTGGCAATGAATCCCCACGGCGTCTTCCTATCCAACGGTCCTGGAGACCCCGCCCCTGTGAGCTATGCCATAGAGAACACCAGGAAGCTCGTGGGCAAGGTACCCATTTTCGGCATCTGCCTAGGCCACCAGATCCTGGGACTGGCCCTGGGCGGCAGAACCTACAAACTCAAATTCGGCCATCACGGAGCAAACCATCCCGTGAAAGACCTGGCCACAGGCAAAGTGGAAATCACTTCCCAAAACCACGGATTTGTGGTGGACATGGAATCCCTGGGAGACCGAGTAGAGGTGACCCACATCAACCTCAACGACCACACGGTAGAAGGTTTACGCCACAAGGAACTGCCCCTCTTCTCCGTCCAGTACCATCCCGAAGCCTCCCCTGGCCCCCACGACTCCAGCTACCTCTTCCAGAGATTTATTGACATGGTGAAGGGGTGAGGGGAAGCTGAAAGCCCCCGTTCAGCTCCTGATCCGCCAAGATCTCACCGAAAGTGTAGCCTGAAACACGGCTGAGCTGGATGTCAACCACAGACAGGGAATAAGACTAGTCTAGAATGCCCATAATGAACAACCCTGCGGCAAGCCGCAGGGTATCCTCCTTACTGAAACAAATCTAACTGCCTTAACTCTCCTTTAGGCTTGCCTTGCCTCTCTACATACTTCTCCACCGTCTCCCAATCCCCCCTCTCTCCTACCGTGGCAACGTAGT
>QMPS01000042.1 GCA_003648675.1 Aquificota bacterium | reverse complement strand
GGCCCCACCCACCCTATGGAAAGACCAACGATAGTTTTCTTCTGAGCAGGTTGAGGCTTGGGGCAGACTGGTATCCCTCTCCCAACCTTCACCTGGCTTTATGGCTCCAGGACTCAAGGGCCTGGGACTGGGCCATGCCCAACAGGGCCTTTTACAACAAAAGTCTGGACGCCCAAAACAATCCCCAGAAAGACCACCTGGAACTATACACCACTTATGTGGAAATAATCCGCCCCATGGGTCTGCCTCTCTCCATCAAGGCAGGCCGCCAGCGCATAGCCTATGGAGACCATAGGGTCTTTGGACCAGGTCAATGGGGCAATTCGGGACGCTACATCTGGGACGCCATCAAGATACACCTAGAAAAGAGAGGGGCTTTCCTGGACATGTTCTACGGTAGAAACGTAATTCATGAGATCAACCGATTCTCCCTGAAACACCGCCACGACAAGAGTACCCTGGCCCTGTACGGACATCTTACTCTAGCTCCCTGGAGGAGCCTGAAGACCACCATAGAACCCTTCTTCTTCACCAAATGGGACCGTCACGACAGATTTTCAGGAGAAAGAGGTGGAAAAGGTAAACTCCAATTGGCCTATGCAGGCCTCCACTGGACGGGAAAATGGCACAGCCTGGACTGGAACCACACCTGGGTGGGTATGTGGGGGCACAAGGGCCCTGACTCTGTGGCAGCCTACGCATACCACCTGGAAGGAGGTATATCTTTCAACACCCCTGTGAAAAGCAGGGTCTACCTGGCCTATAGCTATGCTTCTGGAGATAAGAGGCCCAAGGACGGAAGGGTAAACCGATTTGACGGTGCCTTCGGCTCGGTGGATAAAGCCTATGGCAGAATGAACCTTTTCAAGTGGTCCAATTTGGAGGACCAGGAAGGAGGCCTAGAGGTTTGGCCCCTGACTGGAGTTCACGTAAAACTGGAGTACCACCATTTCCGCTTGGTCCAGAGCAAAGACGGGTGGTCCCACAATCCGTCCTTTTACAGGGATCCCACGGGAAGATCAGGCAAAGAAATGGGCCACGAGCTGGACCTGGTAATCCAGTGGAAGGTGTCCAAAAGCCAGGAAATCCAGGCAGGATATGGCCACTTCTGGCCTGGAGAGTTTGTCAAGAAACTGGCCTCGCCACAACAAGCCAGCTGGTTCTTCATCCAGTATCAGATAACCCTCAAGAAGGTCCTTTGAGCCTCTGGGGCATTTCCCCCTTTGCCCTTTTCCACCCCCATGGGATAAAGTGAATCAGCACTTTTGAAGGGGATGGTACCATGGACCAATACGTGCTGAGGATAAAAGACCTATCAACAGATGAGAAGCCCAGGGAGAAACTTATCAACCACGGTCCTGGGGCTCTCAGAAACTACGAACTCCTGGCCATTATTCTCTCCCGGGGCACCAGGAAAGAAGGGGTCTTGGAGATGGCCCACAGGATCATGGAACAGTATCACCCCGCCTTTCTGGAACAGGAGCTCACCGTGGAAAAGGTGAAGACCCTATACAATCTGGGCACCGTTCACGCCTGCCAGTTCATAGCCGCCATGGAGCTGGGGCGGCGCCTATTCCAGAAGGGCAAAGAGGTGTACTTCAGGACCCCTGGCCAGGTCCACGAGTATCTCAAGGGCATGGCCTATCTCTCCAAAGAACACGTGAGGGCCCTCTATCTGGACGTGAAGAACAGGCTCATTAGGGAAGAGGTGGTAAGTATAGGCGGCCTAAATTCCAGTCCCCTTCAGCCCCGAGAAGTCATCCGTCCTGCTCTGTTGTGCAACGCAGCGGGTATCATCTTGGCCCACAACCACCCCTCGGGAGATCCCGAACCCAGCCCTGGAGACCTGGAGATCACCGCCCGGGTGAAAGAGGCCTGCCGCCTCATGGACATGGAGCTTTTAGACCACATCGTCATCGGAGACAAAGGCTACGTGAGCCTGAAGGAACAGGGAGTGCTGTAGGAATGGTCGTCACAGAGTGGTGATCCGGGCGATAGGGAGAACCAGGCGCTGGCCGGGATAGATGGTGGGCTTTCTCAGGCCGTTGGCCACCAGAATGGTCCTGATCTTCACCCCGTACTTCCGGGAGATCTCCCACAGAGTATCTCCCTTCCTCACCACATGAATCACCCATCTCCGATGGGCCACTCTCTGGCGGGTCCCAGTTCTCTTAGTGGAAACCCGTGGCCCTCCAACCCCAGAAGCCACCTTCGCCTTACCCTCAGAAGGTCTAGCAACGACGGGCTTTGAGGAGACCTCTCCTCCCCTGGATTTCCCCACCTGGGCCCTAGCCATCATCACTTCGGGAGAGGGGGGCTTCATCTTGTCTTTGAAATAATCCTCGACGGCATCAGCGAGGGCTATAGCTACCCTGGTCTGGAAGAGGCCAGACCTCAAGAGTCTAGCCTCCCTGCGATTAGTGAGAAAGCCCACCTCCACCAAAACCGACGGTATGCCAGGGTTCTTCAAGACTGTGAATCTGGCCTTCTTCACCCCACCCCAAGGCATGCCCGTGAACCTCACCAAGCTCCTCAGAGCCAAGCGGGCAAACTTTTCGCTCTCCACCCGGGAGTAGTCCTGAGCCAAGTCCAGAAGGATATAGTTCACCTCTCGCTTCTTAGTGAACTCCACCTCCATCATGTCGGCGGTGTTTTCTATCCGGGCCAGCATCCTGGAAACGTTGTCAGTGGCACCCTTATTGGAGAGGGCAAAGACCATGGCCCCTCTAGCCCTACGATTGGGAGCGGCGTTACAGTGGATGCTTATGAAAAGATCGGCCTTGTAGTCGTGGGCGATCTCCACTCTCTTCCTTAAAGGCAAGTAGTAGTCCCCCTTCCTGGTGAGATAAGCCCTGAATCCGGTAGTGGAGTTGAGGAGATTGGCCAGCTTTTTAGCTATAGAGAAGACTACCCGCTTTTCCACTATGCCGTTGTGGATGGCTCCAGGATCGTCACCTCCATGACCAGGATCTATCACAATGATAAAATGCCGCTCCTTCTTCTCCTTGGCGGCAGCCTCTTCCCTTTGGCGCTTCTCTCGGACCACCACCTTCTCGGGTTTCTTGACGTCCACCACATAACGGGCCGTTCTTCCCATGAAAGGCTTCAAATAGAAGAAGCGATGCTCCAAGTCCCCTTCAATAACCAAAACCACCCGGACCCCTCTTCCTTTAGGAGCCCAGCGGACCTCCTTCACTACCCCATCCCCCACCCTCTCCATCCCCGGAGCCTTGACCCTCATACCTTCAATGTCCACCACGATCCTGGTGGGCCGGGACAGTTTGAATACTTTGGTCTTTCCGGGACCAGTCACATCTAAAACCACCCTGGTATGATCTGGAGCCGTCCAGTAACGGACACCCTTCAGCCAGGGAAGACGAGCCTTAGGAGAGGACTTGGCAGAAACGGAACTCAGGGGAAAGGCTAGAAAGACCAAGAGGATAGGAAAGAGAACCCCCCGGATTTTAAGAAGAACTCTTGCCATATCCTCTTGGCCTCCTCCACGTCCTCTCTTATCTGTTTCACCAAAGATTGGGGAGAAGGAAATTTAACTTCACCCCTCATCCTTTTCAAAAAAAGAACACCAATTTCTTTATTATACAAGTCGCCAAAAAAGTCAATTATATGTACCTCCACTTTCACTCTCTCATCATCTCCAAAGGTAGGATTAAAACCAACATTCACCACACCGGGATGTGTCATATTTTCCACTTCAACGGCCACAGAATACACCCCGTTCCTTGGTACCAACTCGTTCTCCGGCTCAACATTAGCAGTAGGAAAACCCAAACTTCTCCCTCTACCCACTCCTCTAACCACCTTCCCTAGAAGCTTGTACGGCCTGCCCAGGAACTTCATAGCCTCAGTTACCCTACCTTCTAAAAGCATCCTTCTGATCCTAGTACTGCTAACTAGAATACCATCCACAACCACAGGATCCACCACCCTGACACAGAAGCCAAATTTCTGTCCCAACTCTGCCAGATAGTTCACGTTCCCTTTTCTACCTCTACCAAAACGGTAGTCCTTCCCCACGAAAATTTCTTTAGCATTAAGCCCCCTCACCAATACATCTTCCACAAAATCCTTCGCCTCCAAAGATGCAAAAGTCCGAGTGAAATGGATACAGAGGAAATGATCCAACCCCACAGACTCGAGTAGCCTCACCTTTTCTTTCACAGGAAGGAGCATCAGGGGGGCCTCATCGGGTCTCAGTACTTTGAGGGGATGAGGATAGAAAGAGAGGGCAACCGAAGGCAACTCCAGCTCCTTAGCTCTCCCGGTCACCCTTCTAAAAATCTCCCGGTGGCCCAGATGGACCCCGTCGAAGTTGCCCAGGGTCACCACCGAAGAGGACACCAAGGGCCTGGCAAACTCATCGTAGTGAACCAGAAGAAACCTCATGGCCCATCTTTCTACACCTAGGCCACCTCAGGGGTCAACGACGCCGAGGGTGGTTTCTGTATGGAGGCTTCCTCCTTCTACGCACCTCCTCCATCCAGGGTTCCAACAGGGACCTGTCCTCTTTGAAAGCTAAGGTGTCCACTTTGAAAAGATCCAGAGCAGCCCGGAAATAGTTTCTCTCCCTAAAACGCCTGGCCCCCCGGGCCCTGGGGCCCTTAACCACCCTCCACAGACCCAGAAGGAGTTCCCTAGTGGAGTGGAGAAGATGGGCAGGCAGTGGCAAATCTTCCCTGAGGAACTCTGTAACCACAAAGACCTCTTCCATCACCTCCCCCAGGGTAACCCTACCACCAAAGGGTTTGGCTGCCTTGATCCTAGGCAGGAAAAGAAGGGAAAGGAACTGGGCAGGAGCATGGGGAGCCTCTCGGTTAAGAGAACCATCAGCCTTCACCAGAAGATTCACCACATCCTGAAGGTAGGGCAAGATCACCTCACTAGAATGAGGAAAGAGATGCTGAAAAAGCCCCAATTCAGCCATGAGCTTCACCGCCCTGCCCGATGCTCCACTGAGAAGGATACCCAGCACCTCCTCCTTCAGGCGTTCCGGCGAGGCTCGGGATATCCTCCATCCTTCCTCCCTAATAGCCTCCTCCACCTGGGAATGAAGGGTAAAACCCAAACGGCTGGCGAACTCCACCGCCCTGGTCATCCTCACAGGATCCTCAGCAAACCTCGCCCGCGGCTCCCCTATGGACCTTATGACCCTGCGACGGAGATCGTCCCATCCACCCACGTAGTCTATGACCGTGAAATCCCCAGGATTGTAGAAAAGGGCGTTAATGGTGAAGTCCCTCCTCATCACGTCCTGATGGGGAGAACCGAAGAAGTTGTTAGCCATCCTGGGGTCCTCCATAGATTCCAGCTCATGGGGCTCGGGCGCCCTTCTGAAGGTGGAAACCTCCACTATCCTGCCTCCCTTGAAATAGACATGGACCAGGCGGAATCTACGACCAATGATCCGACTATTGCCGAAGAGCTTTCTCACCTCCTCGGGAGTAGCATCAGTAGCCACATCGAAATCTTTAGGCCTCCTGCCCAACAAAAGGTCCCTGACTCCCCCTCCCACCAAATAGGCTGTATAGCCAAATTTAGACAGACGTCGGATCACTTTGAGGGCCTCAGGCCACACCTCCTTCCGGGACAGGGAGTGTTCAGAACGAGGTATAATCCTGGGATAAGAGACCCAAGAAGCCCCTTCAGGGTAGGTGCATTCTTTACCTGGCATGACCATCCAACCCGGAGGCACCCCAGCTTCCTTCAAACCTACCGATTAAATAAGGAGAAAAACCACAAGAGAGGGGCCCCTCGCTCACCAAGGAACCCCTCTCTCTTTCCCGTCCCCCTAGAAAACCTAGGGGGAAAAGGACAAACCTTTCCAAGAGCTTTCCACCGACCCTCTACTCCTCCACAATGATAGCTTCCACGGGGCAAGACTCGGCAGCCTCCTTCACGCTTTCCAGAAGATCGCCCTCCACCTCCTCCACCTTCACCTTAGCCAACTCGTCCTCCATCTCGAAGACATCGGGGCACATATCGGCGCACACCCCACAGCCAGTGCAGAGATCCTCATCCACTCTCACTACTGCCATGGTCCACCTCCTGGGTTGTAATCACCACTTACGTTAAGGGTTATTAGACAAAGCTCCCCACAAATCAAGAGGCTTTCTGGACCATTTTTCGGAAAAAGTCCCCCCTCTCCTTATAGGAAGAAAACTCATCAAAACTGGCGCACCCCGGAGAGAGAAGCACGTCGTCACCCCTTTTAGCTACCTCCAGAGCCCGAGCTACCGCATCCTCCAATCTCCTACATTTCAAGATGGAGATTCCTAAGCCCCGCAAATCCCTCGCTATCTCCTCCCCAGCCTCCCCAAAAACCACCAGGGCCTTAACCTTCTTCCTAACAATATTCTTGAGGGAATCGAAGCAGAACCCCTTATTTCTTCCACCCATCAGGAGCACCACAGGACCCTCCAATAAGGCAAGAGCCCTAGCCACCGCTGGAGGATTGGTAGCCTTGGAGTCGTTGTAAAAGCGAATTCCCCCCTTCTCCGACACCAGTTCCAGACGATGGGGAGGAAGGGCATAGGATCCTAAAGCAGCAGCCATTCCTTCCATGGAGAGGCCTAAAATCCGGCCTAAGGCCATAGTGGCCACCACATTGTCCAAATGTAAGCAGGCCCACTGAGGTAGGGCCTCCAGCTCCAACATTTCCTCCCTTTCATCTCTCCAGACAAGGGTCTCACCCACTATACCCATACCCCTCTCTACAGAACGGACCATAGAAAAATGATAAAGCCTTCCTTCG
>QMPS01000041.1 GCA_003648675.1 Aquificota bacterium | reverse complement strand
GGGTTGTAATGCTCGAAGTCTAACATTTCGGGCACCTCCTAAAATGGCTTCCACGGACTGATTTTAAAGTAACTTTTGTGGGGGAAGGGTGCAACCAAGGCCAAAGCTAAAATGATCTTCGGTTGACCTTTCTCCCCTTTTTGTGTTTTAGACATCAGGAAAATTCGCGGGGAGGTTAGGGATTTGAAGAGGACTTATCAGCCCAGTCGGAGGAAGGCCAAGCGCAGACATGGTTTCAGGGCGAGGATGAGAACCCGCTCGGGTCGGGCCATCATCAGGAGGCGCAGGGCCAAAGGGAGGAAGAGGCTCGCCCTTTGATGGATCAGTCTTTCCCTAAGGCATTCAGGCTCCTTAGAAGGGAGGAGTTTCAAGGGGTTTATGCCAGGGGGGATAGGGTGGTTGGGCGATATGTGTTGGTTCATGTCCTGCCCAACCAGTTGGGGCATCCCAGATTAGGGGTCACGGTGACTAAGAAGTCGGGGAAGGCTGTGGTGAGAAACCGGTGGAAGCGTCTCATCCGGGAGGTTTTTCGCAGGAATAAGGGAGCCTTTCCCCCAGTGGATATGGTAGTAACAGTGAAAAGAGGTGTGGAGCTTCCCTCTTATTGGGAGTTGGAGAAGGATATGCTCAGTTTGGCGAGGCGGTTATGAGAAGGGTGGTCCGGCTGTTGATTAGGGGATACCAGTATTTCATATCTCCCCTTTTCCCTCGTTCATGTCGGTTTTATCCTACTTGCTCCCAATACACCCTAGAGGCGGTGGAGCGTTACGGCGTGGCGATGGGTTTGTGGCTGGGGCTGAAGAGGGTTTTCAAGTGCCACCCTTTCCATCCCGGTGGCTATGATCCCCTTCCGAGTACTTTGAAAACAAAGAGATTGGGGAGAGGAAATTAGATGGAGACGGAAAAGAGACTGTTATTGGTAGTGGCTTTTTCTATTTTGGCGGTGCTCCTTTATCAGAAGTTTTTCGCCACCCCCACCCATGTGAAAGAGAAGGTGGTCACCCGGGCGGCCAAGGTGGAGAAGCCTCCTTTGAAACGGGTGGTTTCCGAGGCCCAGGGTCCTCCTGCTGTCCCTATTAAGAAGAAGGAGAAGGGGGGTTCTGAGGAGGGGGTTATAATATTTAAGCCTGTTAAGGGGAAGGCTCAGGAGGTTACCTTCTCCTTTCCCCTTTACAAGGTTACTCTCAGTTCTCGGGGTGCGGTGATGAAGAGTTACCTCCTCACCCGCTATGGGGATGATCGGGGAGAGCCCATGGAATTGGTGGGGGGTGAGGGGTACTTCAGGTACTATATCCCTGGCAACAGGGGGCTGTCAGAGGCCTTGGACAGGTCTGTCTATCGTGTAGAGGTCCGGGAGGGGGAGAAAGAGAAGCGGGTGAGTTTCGTTCTGGATATTCCAGGCCAGAAAGTGAGGGTGGAAAAGGTTTTCACCTTTTATCCCGATTACAGGTTCGAAGTGGAGGTCAAGGCTTCCCTTCCTGGAGCGGTCGAGAGTGAAGGGGTGCTTGTCGGTCCTCGCGTCGCTCCCAAGGATAGAAAGAGCCATTACTCTTTCTCTGGCCCTCTGATTTATAACGGCAAGAAGGCCATTGAGGTGAAGCTGAAGAAGGAGAATCAAGCCATTTATTCAGGATTTATCTGGACTTCTCTCCAGTCTCTTTATTTCACTGCTTCCCTGGTGCCAAAGGTTCCGACTGAGGTCACAATTTGGAAGGGGGCTACAAAGGGAGAGTACTACCTAGCGCTGGTTTCAAAGAAGGGCAATTTGGCTTTCTGGAGTTTCATGGGGCCTAAAGATTACGCCCTTTTGAAGAGCTATGGGGTGGGTCTGGAGGAGAATATCCGTTTTGGCGTCTTCAAGATTCTGGCCAAACCCGCTCTGGAGATTTTGAAGTTTATTTATAACTATGTCCACAACTATGGTTGGGCCATCATCATTCTCACCATTCTGATAAAGATCGTCTTTCATCCCCTTACAGTTAAGGGCTACAAGTCTATGAACAAGATGCAGGAGCTTCAGCCTTATATAAAGCGGCTGAAGGAGACCTACAAGGACGATCCCCAGGCTCTCAACCGGGAGATGATGGCCCTTTACAAGAAATACAAGGTAAATCCCATGGGCGGCTGTCTGCCCATGCTCCTTCAAATCCCAGTCTTTTTTGCTCTTTACAAAGTGCTCATGGTGGCCATTGAGTTGAGGCACGCCCCTTTCATCTTCTGGATCGCTGACCTTTCTGCCAAGGATCCCTATTATATCACTCCTATCCTTATGGGTTTAACTATGCTCATCCAGCAGAAAATGACTCCCATGGGAGATCCTACCCAGGCCAAGATGATGATGCTTATGCCTATAGTCTTTACCTTCCTCTTCATCAATTTCCCCTCGGGGCTAGTCATCTACTGGTTGGTGAACAATATTATCACCATCTTCGAGCAGTTCCTCATTAAGAAGGTGTATGCTTAATGAACCTGGAGCCTCTGGGGGACCATAAGGTTCCCCGGGCCTCTGAGGGTCTTGGATGTAGTTGAGGATGTGTTACTCCCTGGATGATACCATCGTGGCCGTGGCTACTCCCCCTGGCGTGGGTGCCCTGGGGATTGTGCGTCTCTCGGGGAATGGGGCCTTTAAAATAGCCTCTAAGGTGTTGCAGAAGCCTTCTGGGGGCTTTTACTCCGTGGGGTCTTTGCCTTCTCACACTGTCCATTACGCCTTTTTGGTGGACCCTGTGGGTGGGGAGAGGATAGATGAAGTTCTCTTTGCCCTTTTTAAAGCCCCTAAAAGCTATACTTCCCAGGATATGGTTGAAGTGACCTGTCATGGTGGTCCCGTGGTCTTGGAAAGGGCTTTGGAAGCTTTTGTGGTTGCTGGTGCTCGTTTGGCCCGTCCCGGCGAATTCACTTTGAGAGCTTTTCTTTTGGGGCGGCTGGACCTAGCTCAGGCCGAAGCGGTGGCAGACCTTATAGAGAGTGCGTCGGAGGAGGGGAGGCGGGCGGCTTTGGCTCAGCTCGAGGGAGGGTTGTCCCGAAAAATGGGGGAGCTGGCCCAAGCTCTTCGTGAGGTATTGGTGGAACTGGAAGCGGCTATAGACTTTCCCGATGAGGGTGTGGAGCTGGGGAATCATTTGGCGGAGAGGGTGGATGGAGTGGTGCGGGAGATCGAGGGTTTGATGGCCACCTACCGGGAGGGAAAGCTTTGTAGGGAAGGTGTGAGGGTGGCCATCGTGGGATTACCCAATGTGGGTAAGTCTAGTCTCTTTAACGCTTTGGTGGGTGAGGATCGGGCCATAGTTACCTCCCAGCCAGGTACCACTAGGGATGTGGTGGAGGCCCAGGTGGCTTTGGGAGGGGTCCTCTTTCGTTTCATGGATACGGCGGGTTTTAGAGAGAGCGGGGATGAGGCTGAGGGAGAAGGGGTAAAGAGGGCAAGGAAGTGTATGGAGGAGGGAGATCTTGTCCTGGTAGTCTTAGACCGTTCCCGCCCTCTGCAGGAGGGGGATAGAGTCCTTGTAAGGGAAGTGGGTGGTAGGGGTGTGGTGGTGGTGAACAAGATTGATCTTCCTGGGGCTTGGTCCCAGGAGGACCTTGGGAGAGTGATGGTTGGAAGACCGACCTTCCATGTGTCTGCCAAGAGGGGGGACGGCCTGGAGTCTCTTAAAAAGGCTCTGATAGAGATGGTTGGCAGGGGAAGAAGAAGGGAGGGGGAGATTCCCCTGGTGACCAATGTGAGGCACTATCAAGCCTTGATTGGAGCCAAAGAGGCGCTCTTGCGATCTCTTAAGGCCTGGCAGGAGGGGCTGAGTGCTGAGTTTGTGGCTGCCGATGTGAAGGGGGCTTTGGAGGCCTTGGGAGAGATTACGGGAGAGACCACACCTGAAGATGTTCTAGACGCTATCTTTAGCCGCTTTTGTATAGGTAAATAGAAAACCCCCTGTTGTTGAGGGAGCCTTAGTATTTTATTCTAAGGGCATGGATCGAGTGCTGTTGGTGCGGACTGACCGGGTGGGTGACCTGGTTTTGGCCATTCCCTGTATCCAGGCGGTCAAAGAGGCCTGGCCTTCTTGTGAGGTTACTTTTCTGGCCAGTGGGTACGGAGCTCCTGTGCTGGAGAACAACCCCTATCTGGACCGGTTGCTGGTTTACTGGGGGGAGTCAGCGGGTGAACTGACCGAGACTCTGAAGAGATATACCTTTGATGCCGTGGTCTGTTTTTTCCCCACTTTTTCCCTTTCTGTGGCTTTCTTCAAGGCGGGCATCCCTGTGAGAGTGGCCTCGGGATTTCGTTGGTATCAGTGGCTTTATAATAAGAGAACGTACCTTCGGCGTTCCCAGGCCCTCAAGAAGGAGTGGGAGTACAACCTGGACTTGTTGAGACTCTTGGGCTGGCAAGGGGAGTATCTGAGGCCAAGGGTTTACCTCTCCCCTCAGGAGGAGGAGTGGGCCCGAGATGTAGCGAGAAAAGAAGGGTGGCCTGAAGAGTTTGTGGCCTTGTATCCTGGCGGAGGACAGGAGATGCGTTGGCCCCTCCACCATTTTACGGTGCTGGCCGAGCTTCTGAGGGAGAGGGGATTGGCGGTGGTGGTCTTTTGGGGGCCGGGAGAAGAGGATCTGGCTGGGGCCCTGAGGAAGGCGGGGGCCTTTGTGGCTCCCCCCACCAATCTCAGGCAACTCATGGCTCTCATTTCCCTTGCCAAAGCCATGGTGGCCAACAACACAGGGCCCATGCACATAGGAGCAGCTCTCGGGCTGCCCTTGGTCCAGCTCTTTGATCCCCGCAGAGCCTGCAATCCTGCTAGATGGGGCTATTATGGCATAGGAAAGCGAGTGCTGCTGCCCCCGGTACCTAGGTGTGGTAAGTGTACAACTAAGTGCGAATACTACCCCTGTATGGAGGGTATTGAGCCTCAAGAGGTGCTGGAGGCTTTGGAGGAGGTTCTCCGTGGCAAAGGGTAAAAGAAGCCTGTTGAAGATTCTGGCGGCGGTGGTTGGGGCCCTTTTGGTTCTGATTGTGGTGGCTCTCCTCCTTTTGCCCCGCTTCATCAATATGGAGAGTGTCAGGGGGAAGATTCTGGCCCAGGTTTCCCAACAGGTGAGGGGTCAGGTGGATTTCCATCGGGTGGATCTCAGGCTTTTCCCTTCTATCAAGGTGGTTATCCACGGTGGAAGGGTGCGGATACCGTCCACTTTGGACGTTTCTGCAAATACCCTTCAGGTGGGTATCAGGTTCTTTCCTCTTTTAAGGGGTAGAGTGGAGCCCACCTCCATAGCCATTGAGGAGGTGAGAGGCTGGGCAAGGCTCAGGAGCGGTGGAGAGGGGAGAAAAGGTCCTTCTCTTTCCATGGAGGAAAAGGTAAAAGCCTTCCTCACTTTGCTCTCTTCTGAAACCCCCGGCTTGAAGGTCACCCTTAAAGGGGCGAACTTGGTCCTTTATAGGGGAGGTGGTGAGAAAGGGCTACCCCTGTCGGGAGTGGAGGCTAAGATCTCCTTGCCCCCTGGGAGACTGAAGCTTTCCGTTTCTATGACGTCCTCTGTGGTCTCCAGTCTGAAAGTGGGAGGCTGGTTAGAGCCTGAGGATCTGAAGGGTGAGTTGGATGTTGACCTGGGGGGCTTTCAACTTCATAAGCTTCTGCACTGGCTTTCCCTCTCATTCCCCATGGAGCCTACGGATTCCCTTGTGAATCTCTCCGTTTCCATGGAATTTCAGGGTCTAAGAGAGGTTAAGGGCAGGTTGAAGGGTTCCGTGCCTCGTCTGCTACTGAAGGGGCAGAAAGGGATTCCGGCCATAGAGTGCAGGAGCTTCAACGCCGGATTCTCCAAAATAGGATCTGCATGGCAAGTGATTTTGAAAGAATTGGCCTTGGCGTATCCCGGGATACGCCTTTCAGGCCGGTTTTTCATGGATTCTGCTGGGGAGTCGGTCAGTTTGACCTTGAAAGGGGAGTCTGTGGATGTCTCCTCTGTTAGGAAGGTGGCCCTCTTTTTGGCTGGTTCCCATTCCACGGTGGAAAAGATCTTTCATATTGTGCGGGCTGGTGAGGTGCCATCCATCATTTTTGAGGACCGGGCTTCCAGCCCAAAGGATTTGGGTAAGCTGGAGAGCATGGTTATCCGAGGTAGCATAAGAAATGGCATCATAGTCGTTCCAAAGGAGCTTCTTACCATAAAGGACGTGGGAGGGAGGGTGTTCATCTCCAAGGGCTTCCTCAATGGAGAGGGCCTGGTGGGTCGCCTGGGTAACTCCAGGATTCTGTCGGGCACCTTGAGACTGGGTTTAAGGGGCAAAGACCTTCCTCTTCATCTGGAAGCAGAGGTGGATGCAGACCTGTCCCAGCTTCCCGGTATTTTGAAGCGAGTCCTGAAGGGTGGAGTTCTTCTCTCAGAGATCAACCGGATGAAGGATGTGAAGGGTCGGGCCCTGGGAAGGCTGGTTTTGGCTGAGACCACTCGTGTGGAGAGGGTGGAGGTGGAGGCCCGTAGCCTAAAGCTGTCCTGCCTGTATGATAGGGTGCCCTATCCCATAAGGATCGAGGGCGGAGGCTTCTCTTATAAAGGCTCTCGCATCCGCGTGATGGGATTGAAGGGTAGCCTGGGAAAGAGCGCCTTCGGCAACCTCTCGGCCTGGATAGACTGGGGAAGTGAGCAAAAGGGAGTGGGACTAAATAAGTCTCAGCACTCTCCTGGGCTTTATCTGAAGGTGTCCTCTATGGCGGGGGAGTTGGTGCTGGACGAGATTTACCCCTGGATCACCTCTTACAGGGACGTAAAAGAGGCCTTGGGAGACTTCCCTTTTATGAAAGGGCTTTTG
>QMPS01000040.1 GCA_003648675.1 Aquificota bacterium | reverse complement strand
TTCTTGGTGAGAGGCCGGTTTTGGGGGCGCGTCGCTCAAGCCTTCCCCGGAGATCTTTTGTGATTTCGAGAGTTGGCTGAAGGTGTTCTTCTTTGGATAATGCTCTTCGGCGCTTCTCCGGTACCTTTTCAGACCATCTATGGTCTCTGGGAGGCCGTAAGGAGGGGTGGAGACTAGCCTTTCAATAGTCACGTCAATGGCTTATCCGTCGCCCGCCTTTACAAGGGAAGGATTCCTCTGTTAAGAATCCGCCAAGTTGCCTTGGAGGAGGGGAGAATGAAGAAGGTGGAGGCCATCATTAAGCCTTTCAAGCTGGATGATGTGAAGGATCGACTTGGGGAGGTGGGTATTCTGGGGATCACAGTGACGGAGGTGAAGGGCTTCGGTCGCCAGAAGGGCCATACGGAGCTGTACAGGGGGGCCGAGTACGTGGTGGATTTCCTCCCCAAGATCAAGATAGAAGTGGTAATCCCCGACGATATGGTGGAGGAGGTGATAGAGGCCATAGAGGGCGCTGCCCATACGGGCAGGATAGGGGACGGTAAGATATTTGTCATGCCCGTAGAGGAGGCGGTGAGGATAAGGACGGGAGAACGGGGCGATGGTGCCCTGTGAGGTATGGGGGACATGAGGCTGGCTCTGGCGTCGGACCACGGGGGTTTTGAGCTGAAGGAGGCCGTTAGAGGATGGCTTCAGGAGTGGGGTTACCAGGTGGTTGATTTGGGCACCCACTCCCCAGAATCGGTGGATTATCCTGACTATATAGCATTGGCGGCGGCTGCTGTTTCCAGGGGTGAGACGGATAGGGCTGTGGTCCTCTGTGGCACGGGAATAGGAGCCTCCATTGTGGCCAACAAATTTCCAGGGGTGAGGGCCACTCTGTGCCATGATATTTACACTGCCCGTATGAGTAGGCTTCACAACGACTCCAATGTCCTGGCCATGGGGGGCAGGATCCTGGGGGCAGATCTGGCCCGGGAGATGCTTAAGGTCTGGCTGGAGACCCCCTTTGAAGGGGGCCGCCATGAGAGAAGGCTAAGGAAAGTGGCAGAGATAGAGCGTAAGATTCTGGAGGGTGAGAAACCATGATGGAAGAGATATGGAAGGTGGATCCCCAGCTGGCGGACGCTGTCTGCAGAGAGATAGACCGCCAGGCCAACAAGTTGGAGCTTATTGCTTCGGAGAACTTCGCCAGTTTGGCGGTGCTTCAGGCCCAGGGCTGCGTGATGACCAATAAATACGCCGAGGGGTACCCTGGTAAGAGGTATTACGGGGGGTGCCAATGGGTGGATGTGGCGGAGGATCTGGCCCGGGAGAGGGCCAAGGAGCTCTTCGGCTGCGACCATGTCAATGTCCAGCCCCATTCTGGTACCCAGGCCAACATGGCCGTTTATATGGCTGTGTTGGAGCCAGGGGATATTATACTGGCTATGGATCTGGCCCATGGTGGTCACCTCTCCCATGGGGCCCCCGTCAACTTCTCCGGTCAGCTTTACAAGGTGGTCTTCTACGGTGTGGATAGAAGAACGGAGACCATCGATTTTGATCAGGTGAGGGACCTGGCCAGGAAGCATAGGCCCAGGCTGATAGTGGTGGGGGCCAGCGCCTATCCTCGAGTTATAGACTTTGCCGCTTTCCGAGAGATAGCCGATGAGGTGGGGGCTTATGTCATGGCCGATATAGCCCATATAGCCGGGATGGTGGCCGTGGGGCTCCATCCCTCTCCTATTCCCTACTGCGAGTTTGTCACCACTACCACTCACAAGACCCTTAGAGGCCCTCGGGGTGGCATGATTATGTGCCGCCAGGAGTTTGCCCAGATTATAGACAAGACGGTCTTTCCCGGGATTCAGGGAGGACCCCTTATGCATGTCATCGCTGCCAAGGCCGTGGCCTTCAAGGAGGCCCTTTCTCCCCAGTTCAAAGAGTACCAAAGTCAGATCCTGAAAAACGCTGCTGCCATGGCCAAGACTTTGCAGGATAAGGGTTTCCGTATAGTTTCAGGTGGAACGGACAACCACCTCATGCTTGTAGATCTCAGGGGTAAGGGGATCACTGGGAAGGAGGCCGAGGGAGCCCTAGAAGAGGCGGCCATTACCGTTAACAAGAACATGATCCCCTTCGATCCCCAGAAGCCCTTCATTGCCAGCGGTATCAGAATCGGTACCCCGGCCATCACTACCCGAGGCATGAAGGAGGCCGAGATGGTGGCCATAGGGGAGATGATAGCTCGGGTTTTGGAAGATCCCTCCAATGCAAAGGTGAAGAAGGAGGTGGCAGCCCAGGTGAAGGCCCTCTGTGAGCGTTTCCCCCTTTATCCCCAGCTCCAGAGGGAATGTGCAGGCTGAGGAGGGACGGATGAGGGAGGGGTCTTTGCCCTGTCCTAGTCTGCCCTTTTCCCCCTTTCCAGGCTAAGGTGGGAGGGATGGCCAGGCCTTCCTGGGATCGGTATTTCATGGAGATCGCCATCATGGTCTCCAGCAGGTCCACCTGTTTGAGACGGCGGGTGGGAGCTGTCTTGGTGAAGGACAAGAGAATCCTCGCCACAGGTTACAACGGTCCCCCTTCGGGCTTGGCCCACTGTGTGGATGTGGGTTGCCTTCGGGAGAAGCTGGGCATTCCTTCAGGGGAGAGGCACGAGATCTGTAGGGGGCTCCACGCTGAGCAGAATGCAATCATTCAGGCGGCCCTCCACGGTGTGAGCATCAAAGGCGCCCAGCTTTATACCACCACCTTCCCTTGTATCATCTGTTCCAAGATGCTCATCAATGCCGGGATAAAGGAGATCTTCTACAAAGAGGGTTATCCCGATGAGCTCTCTGCTGCTCTCCTGGAAGAGGCGGGGGTGAAGCTGGTGAGGCTGGAGGGAGAGTGAGGTGTCCGCGGTGTCATAATTTGGAAGATAGGGTGTTGGACTCCCGGATGATCAAGGACGGGAGGGTCATCAGGCGCAGGAGGGAGTGTCTTAGGTGTGGCCATCGCTTCACCACCTACGAGCGGGCGGAGGAGACGATGCCTTTGGTGATCAAGAAAGATGGTCGTAGAGAGCCTTACAGTAGGGAGAAAGTCCTGGTGGGCATCCGAAAGGCTTTCGAGAAGCGCCCCGTTTCGGCCCAGCGGCAAGAGGAGTTGGTGGACGAGGTGGAGCGACACCTCCTATCCTTGGGGGAGAAGGAGGTGACCTCTAGGCTTATAGGGGAGAAGGTGATGGCCCTTATAAAGGAGATAGATCAGGTGGCCTACGTGCGCTTTGCTTCGGTTTATCGTCGTTTTAGGGATCTTTCCGATTTTATAGAGGAACTCAGGACCCTTATGGAAGCTCCTCCTCGGGAGGAAGGGTTGCCTTCTACCCCTTCCCGTCCCAAGGGGAGGGGTAAACCCTCCAGAGTGAAGGATTTCCTCCCCAGGCTCCCTTTAGAGGAGGGTGAGGACACCGAGTCTGAGGATTGATATGTTCAAATTGGATCCTGCTAAGATAGTTGTGGGTTCCTTTGTGGTGGTCATCGTGTTGGGAACCCTCCTCCTCACTCTGCCTCTGGCTACAGTGGATGGCAGGGGACTTTCTGTGGTAAACGCCCTTTTTACCGCCACTTCTGCTACATGTGTCACGGGGCTTATCGTGGTGGACACGGGGAAGACTTTCACCTTCTTCGGACAGTTGGTCATTCTCACACTTATCCAGGTTGGTGGACTGGGGGTTATGACTCTCTCCACCTTCTTCCTCACCATGGTTGGTAGGCGACTCTCTCTCAGGGGAAAGATGGTGGTCCAAGATGCCCTCAACTATTACGAGATGTCCAGCCTTTTGGAATTGGTGCGTTACATTCTCATCTTCACTTTGGTGTTAGAGGTCATAGGCACCCTGCTGCTGGCTGTGCCTTTTTGTCACAGGGAGGGCTTGATGAGGGGACTTTACTCGGCCTTCTTCCATTCCATATCGGCCTTCTGCAATGCAGGTTTCTCCCTCTACTCCACCTCCCTGGTCTCCTACCGGGGCAGCTTAGTGGTCAACTTCACGGTGATGGGCCTCATCGTATTGGGTGGCTTGGGTTTTCCCGTCCTTCTGGATATCTACTATCGCTGTTTCAGGTTCAAAGATCGGTCTCAACGTTTGAAGTTCCAGACCAAGCTTGTGCTGCTGGTATCCCTCTTTCTGGTAGCAGCGGGAACGGTTTTCATATTCTCCTTTGAGGCTACCAATCTCTTGGCTACACTCTCTTGGAAAGAGAAGTTCGTGGCCAGTCTCTTTCAGGCCATCACTCCTAGGACGGCGGGCTTTAATACCTTGAACATAGGGGCCCTGAGGGAGGTGACTCTCTTTTTCCTCATGATCCTCATGTTCATAGGCGCTTCCCCTGGTGGGACGGGTGGAGGAATCAAGACCACCACGGCGGCCATCGTCTTTTTCACCATAAGGTCTATTATCAGAGAGGAGAAGGAGGTGAATCTCCTGGGCAAGACTGTGCCTTCTCAAGTGGTGAGTAAGGCCTTTGCTATCTTCTTTCTCTCCATGAGCCTCCTCATTCTCTCTATCCTCTTACTCCTCATCTTTGAGAAGAATATGCCCCTCATAAGGCTAGCCTTCGAGGCCGTTTCAGCCTTTGGTACCGTGGGGCTTTCCACGGGCATCACTTCTACCCTTTCTATTCCCTCCAAGGTCCTTCTGTCGGTGGTGATGTTGGCAGGCAGGGTGGGTCCCCTTACCCTGGTCTTGGCCATGGCCCACCGGGAGAGCCCCCCCGAGATTCGGTATCCTGAGGCCCAGGTGATGGTGGGATGAAGGTGATAGGGACATACAAGTTCTTGGCTCTGCCCTGTTTGCTGGCCCTCTCCGCTTTCTTCTCCGGCACCGAGGCGGCCGTCTTCTCCCTTCAGCCCCTGGAATTGGAGCGCCTCCGGCGGAAGGAAGGGGGTGTGATGGTGAGGGCCTTGAAGAAACTCCTCTCCCAACGGGAAGCCCTCCTCACCACTGTTCTCATCGGTAATGAGGTGGTGAACGTGGCCGTTTCTTCTCTTGCCGCTTCTTTGGCCTTGGACTTTTGGGGGGATAAAGGGTTAGGAATCTCTGTGGCGGTAATGACTTTCCTGTTGGTCCTCTACGGGGAGGTAGCTCCCAAGGCTTGGGCTGTCTCTAAGGCCGCTGCCTGGGCCCTTTGGGCATCTGTGCCCCTTCTCGCCTTCTCTTATCTAATCTTTCCTGTCCGGTGGCTCCTTTCCCGTCTGGCCGGGGGGGTATCCCGAGCACTGCCTCAGGAGGAGAGGGGTCTGGGTGAGAGGGAGTTCAAGGCTCTGGTGAGGGAGGGAAGGCGTAAGGGGGTGATAAAAGATGCAGAGCAGGAGATGATCCTTAAGGTCTTTCGCTTCAGCCATACCCGGGTGGGGGAGATCGTGACCCCCCGGACGGAGATGTTCGTTTTGGAAGTGAACACTTCCCCAGGGGAAGCCTACCAGAGGGTGAGGGAGGTGACTTACAGGGAAGTGCCTCTTTATGAGGGTGATCTGGACAACATTGTGGGTATCATGAGAACTAAGGACCTCCTGGGGTTACCCTGGGGGGTGGTGAAGATAGAGAGTCTCCGGGAGATCATGAGCGAGCCCTACTTTGTTCCTGAGAGCAAGGAGGTGACGGAGCTCCTCCGGGAGTTTCAAAAGAAGCGGCTTCATATGGCCATTGTTATAGACGAGTATGGCGGAGTGGCGGGTCTGGTCACCCTGGAGGATGTGATAGAGGAGTTGGTGGGCGAAATCTCTGACGAGTTTGACAGGGAAGGGGAAGAGCTGGAGGAGACAAGTCCTGGGGTCTATCGGACCTCTCCCCGCATGGCCTTGGAGGATCTGAGGGAGAGGTTAAGCATTGTTCCTCCCGACGATGTGGATATAGACACGGTGGGGGGACTGGTCTTTCACCTCTTTGGCAGAGTGCCCCAGAAGGGTGAGGCGGTGGAGTATCAGGGATGGCGGTTCGTGGTGGAGGATATGAAGAGGACCCGGATCCTTAAGCTCCGTTTGGAGAAGATGGATGGCCATGGAGAAGCCCAAGATACCCTTCATTGAGGCCAAACAGGAGGGGCCTTTGGCCCTTTTAGGGGTGCCCATAGAGGCTACCCTCTCCTATCGCTTGGGGGCTGGGGCTGGCCCCATGGCTGTAAGAAGGGTATCGGAGGTTCTGGAGACCTACAGTCCCTATCTGGATTTAGATCTGGAGGACCTGCCCTTTGAAGACCTGGGGGACCTACCTCTCTGTAGGGGGCCGGTTGAGGGGTGTTTGGCCCGGGTTCAAGAAGAGGTGGAGGCCCTTTTGGGAGAGGACAAGGTCGTTCTGGCTTTGGGGGGTGAGCACCTAGTGACCTTGCCCCTGGTGAAGGCCCATAGGGTTTTCTGGCCAGACCTGGTGGTCTTCCATTTGGATGCCCATATGGATCTCAGGGACGAGTACGAGGGTCGGCTTCTCTCTCACGCCACGGTCATGAGGCGGGTGTGGGAGGAGGTGGAGGGGCGGGTCTATCAGCTGGGTGTTCGGTCGGGAACCCGGGAGGAGTGGATCTTCTCCCGGGGTCACTGTCGCCTGTGTCCTTTTGATCTGTCAAAACTGGGGGATTTCCTGGACGAGGTGGGAGGGGCTCCCGTTTACCTCACCTTAGATCTGGATATTCTGGACCCTGGGTATCTACCGGGGACGGGCACTCCTGAGGGGGGAGGAGTGACTCCCAGAGAGCTTTTTTCGGCCCTGGTCTTCTTCAGGGGCAGAAACTTGGTGGGGGCCGACGTGGTGGAGCTTTCTCCCGTCCATGACGTCACTGGCGTTTCCACTGTCCTGGCGGCCAAGGTGGTGAGGGAGATCCTTCTCCTTCTGGGCCACGCCAGGGGATTGGTACGACGGCAGGGTCCTTCCGTGAGAGACTAGG
>QMPS01000039.1 GCA_003648675.1 Aquificota bacterium | reverse complement strand
GTGTCCACGGCTGTAGGGGACGGGGCTACGGCAGCCTATGCGGCTGAGCGGTATCTTGAGCGGGTCTTTCATTGCGACTGATGAGATTGGACAAGTTTCTCAAGATCTCCCGATTATTGAAGAGGAGAACTTTGGCTGCTCAAGCCTGCAAGCTTAGGGCGGTGAAGGTGAATGGATTAGAGGCTAAGGCGTCTAAGCAGGTGAAAGAGGGAGATATACTGGAGTTGGACATGGCCAGTGTGTATCTCAAAGTGAAGGTGGAGAGGGTGCCCCAGGGGTGTGTGAGTAAGAAAGATGCACAGTCCCTCTACTCTCTGCTGGAAGAGAGGAAGAAGGATTGGCGAGAAGAGTTGTGGGAGTAACCATGGGGGACCCCGCCGGGGTGGGTCCCGAGATCATCCTCAAAGCCTTGGCCGAAGGCGAGTGGCAGAAGGATAGTATCCCCCTCATACTGGGAGACGAGGGAGTCATGGACTTCTACGCCACCCTTCTGGATTTAGAGGTGCCTATTGTTGCTGTGAAAGAGGAAGATGTGGTTTCTCTGGAGCCTATGGACAAGGGGGCTTATCTTCTGCCCCTCACCCGTCTCAGTTCAATCCAGTTCGCCCCTGGCCGGAGCACTCCTTACTGTGGTGAGGCGGTGGTTCGTTACATAAAGAAAGCTGTCTCTCTGGCTTTGGAGGGCAAAATAGCTGCTATGGTGACGGCTCCCATAAACAAAGCCTCCATGCATGCTGCCGGGTATTCCTACCCTGGCCATACTGAGTTCCTGGCTGAGCTCACGGGCTGTGACGATTACGCCATGATGCTGGTGGGGGGCAGGATAAAGGTGAGCCTGGTCACTATCCACGTTCCTTTAAAGGAGGTGCCCCGGCTGGTTACCCGGGACGAGGTTTTTCGGGTGGCCCGTCTCACCTGTAGATGCATGAGGGACTGGTTTGGTTTGGAGTCTTTCAAAGTGGCTGTGGCGGGCCTCAATCCTCATGCGGGGGAGGAAGGAGCCTTTGGGGATGAGGAAGAAAGGGTTATAGCTCCGGCCGTTGAAGCCCTCCAGAGGGAGGGATACCCCGTGTCTGGTCCCTTTCCTGCCGACACCCTCTTCCATCGTCATGCCCAGAGGGAGTTCGATGCCGTGGTGGCCATGTATCATGACCAGGGGCTTATTCCTGTGAAACTGGAAGCCTTTGATAGCGGTGTGAACCTTACCCTGGGTCTTCCCATCATCAGGACCTCCGTGGACCATGGTACGGCCCTAGACATTTCGGGGAAGGGAGCGGCTAGCCCCAACAGCATCAAGGCAGCTTACGCTCTGGCCTTGGAGCTGGCGAATCGGAAATCGGAGGTCAAAGGTTCTCAAAGGAGCAGAAGGTCAGAAGAGCAGCAGCTATGAGCCTTACCCCTTACCCCTTAATCCTTAATTTAAGGCACGTATCCTAGGCTCTTGGATATCTGGAGGGCTCCCCACTTTACGGTTTCTATGAGCTCGGGTGTGAGCTCGTCGGTCATCCTAAAGGCAGGGGCGGAGATGGAGAGCCCTGCCACTACCCATCGAGTGTAGTCTCTTATAGGGGCTGCTACACACTTCACGTCGTCTTCGAATTCTTCGTTGTCCATAGCGTATCCCTCTTCCGCCACTTTGCGGAGCTCTTCCAAAAGAAGGTTTTTGTCTATGATAGTTCTTTCGGTGTAGGGTCGGAGTTTTCTGTCTCTTAGAAGTCTTTCCAGTTCGTCGGTGGGCAGATAGGCTAGCTGGACCTTCCCGATAGCCGAAGCATAGGCAGGTATCTGACTACCTACTCTAGAAACCACTCTCACCGTGTGGTTGGTCTCTACGTTGTCTATGTAGATGGCATAGATATCCCTCAGAACCCCAAGATAAACCGTCTCATTATGACGTCTCACTATCTCTTCCATAATGGGCTTAGCGTGTTTTATTAACCCCATCTGGTACTTGAAGATCAGCCCCAGTTCGAATATCTTAGGTCCCAGTCGGTAGCCTTCTGTTTTTCTGTTTTGCTCTATGTACCCTCTAAATTCCAGGGTTGCCAGTATCCTAAAGACGTTATTTTTATGCAATCCAAGTTTTTTGCTTAACTCCGTTACACCCATCTCTTCTTTTTCCGTGTAGCAGGACAGAAGCTGCAGGGCATGGTCAACGGCTCTCACCAGAGGGGTTTCCTTCTTGCTTCCTCTTTGCATGGCATCCTCCAGAAACTATAATGGCTCATTTGAAAGAGGTTAGAACAAGGTTATTTATTTGTCAAGAGAGCCTTTTATTATAATGGAGGTTGGGAAGTTGGGGGAAAGGCCTCATGAACGTTGTTGTTTACCTGGTCTATCCAGTCTTCCAGTTTTATACCTTTCAATTCTGATCCCAACTGGTAGGTGTATTTTATGAAAGCGGGTTCGTTTCTCTTCCCCCTTTCTTCCTGAGGAGTAAGGAAGGGGGCATCTGTTTCCATGAGGAGGCGGTCTTTGGGGACTTTTTTGAAAACTTCTCTCAGTTTCTCTGCCTTTGGATAGGTGATGTTGCCAGCGAAGGAGAGGAAGAAGCCCATGTTCAGAAAGGTCTGGGCTGCCTCCCAGTCTCCTGAGAAGCAGTGAATTACCCCTCCTACTTCCTGGGCCCTCTTCTCCACCATGAGGCGGATGAGATCCCGATAGGCGTCTCGGCAATGGATTACCACAGGCTTACCCAAGCTCCGGGCCAGTTCCAGTTGCTCCATGAAAACCTTTCGCTGGGTTTCTCGGGGAGAGAGGTCTCGGTAATAGTCTAAGCCCGTTTCGCCTATGGCTATGACCTTTTCTCCCTTGGCCAGCTCCTCCAAAGCTTCCATGTCTCTTTCAGTCACCCTCCCTGCACCATGGGGATGAAACCCCACAGTGCAGAAGATATCCGGCTCTTCTTCAGCTAGCTTTAGGGCTTTCTGGCTGTCTTCCAGATCGATGCCTATGGTGATCATGAGGGCTATGCCTTCCCTTCGGGCCCTTTCTATCACCTTCCGTCGGTCTTTTTGGTAGTGGTCCATGTGAAGGTGGCAATGGGAGTCTGTGAGCTTTCCCGTCATCTTTTTCATCTCACCTCGGCCCCTGTGGGGGTATCAGAAGGGACTTCTAGAACCTTCATGCCGTCTTCCCATGCAGCGGCCAGAATCATGCCTCGGGACTCCACTCCCATGAGCTTCACCGGTTTGAGATTGGTCACGATGACCACTTTTTTGCCTACCAGATCTTGAGGTTGATAGTGCTCCCCTATGCCTGCCACCACGGTGCGGCGATCTGCGCCTGTGTCCACCAAGAGTTTTATGAGCTTTTTGGACTTGGGCACCTTCTCTGCCCGGAGGACCTGGGCCACCACCAGTTTCATTTTGGCAAACTCGTCTATGGTGATCTCTTCCTCCTCGGGCTCTTGGGAGGTGGCCAGCTCTCTCTCGATCTTCTCCACAATGGCCTTTTCGTCCAGCCTGGGGAAGAGTGGTTTGCCCTTCTTCACTTGGCTGTCGGGTTTCAGTCCGCCCCAAGCTGCCTCTTCTATAGAGGCTTTCTCTATGTCTCCCTCCACTCCCAGCTGGTTCCACATCTCTTGGGCCTTCTCGGGCATAAAGGGGCTGATGAGGAGGGCGATGATGCGGCATCCCTCCAAGATATTGTAGATGACGGTGGCCAGCTCCTCCTTGCGTTTCTCTTTGGCCAAGGCCCAAGGGGCTGACGAGTCTATGTACTTGTTGGTTCCCTTCACCAGGTCCCACGTCCTTTCCAGAGCCCGGTTGAAGGCCTGCTGATCCATAAGATCCTCCAGGTCTTTCACCACAGCCCGGGCCAGTTCCTCTAGTTCTCCGCCCCCCGCACAAGGCTGTGGTACTTGACCTTTAAAGTATTTGAGGACCATGGTGAGACTTCGATATAGGAGGTTGCCCAGGTCGTTGGCTAGATCGGCGTTGATCCTGTGGGCCATGGCCCGGTGGGAGAAGTCTCCGTCCAATCCGAAAGGGACCTCTCTTAGGAGGAAGTAACGTAGGGCGTCGGTGCCGTACTCTTCCATGAGACGGTGAGGATCTACTACATTCCTCAGGGACTTGGACATCTTCTGTCCTTCCACCGTCCACCATCCATGGGCGAAAACTCTCTTGGGCAAGGGGAGCCCCGCTGACATGAGAAAGGCGGGCCAGTAGATGGCGTGGAAGCGCAGGATATCTTTGCCGATAATGTGTAGGTCGGCGGGCCAGAAGGTCTCAAATCGTTCCTGGTTCCAGCCGTAACCCGCGGCAGATACGTAATTGAAAAGGGCGTCAAACCATACATAGATGACGTGTTCGGGGTCTCCCGGTACGGGTATGCCCCATTTGAAGGTGGTACGGCTGATACTCAGGTCTTTGAGGCCCATCTTGACGAAGGAAACGATTTCGTTCATCCGACTCTCGGGTAGCACAAAGTCAGGGTGTTCCTCGTAGAACTTGAGGAGGGCGTCCTGGTATTTGGAGAGGCGGAAAAAGTAGCTGGGTTCCTTCACCCGCTCCGTGGGTCTACCGCAGTCGGGGCAGAGATTCCCCTCCAATTGCTGGCCCTCGCTCCAAAAGGTTTCACAAGGGGTGCAATACCAACCCTCGTACTCTCCCAGGTAAATGTCTCCTTTCTCCTGGATGAGCTTGAACAGCTCCTGCACCGCCTTTTCGTGGTAGTCGTCGGTGGTCCTCACAAAGTGGTCGTAGGAGATGTTGAGCTTCTCCCACAGCTCCTTGAACCTGACCACTACCCTGTCTGCCAGTTCCCTGGGTTCCATCCCTTGGCCCTTGGCGGCCTTCTCCACTTTCTGACCGTGCTCGTCGGTTCCTGTGAGGAAAAAGGTTTTGTAGCCGCACAGGCGCTTGTACCTGGCCATGACGTCGGCGGCTACAGTGGTATAGGCATGACCTATATGAGGCACGTCATTCACGTAGTATATCGGGGTGGTGACGTAGAATTTTCTCATTTTTTGGGAGCCTCCTTCTTTCTATCCTTCCGGGACTTTTGGGTTTTACCCCTGCCCTTGCCCTCTTTTTTGTTCTTTTTTTCCTTGCCCTTCTCTTTTTCCTTGCCCTGTTCTGGGTTTTGTTCCTTTTGTGGTTCCTTGTTCTCCTCCCTCTTCTTTTCCTCGCCCTTTTTCTTTCTTATGACCTGGGGAAGGGGCACGCTGACCTGTCCCCGGGCGTTTCCTAGGGAGATGAGCACCTTTTCCTCTATGATGTTGATACTCACCACTTCTCCTTCATAGCCTTCCGAAGTCTTCACCTTTTCCCCTACCTTGGGGAATTTCTGTCCCACTTCTTTATAGGTTTCGTGCTCAAAGCAGAGGCAGCACATGAGCCTTCCGCACAGCCCCGAGATCTTGCTGGGGTTAAGGATGAGGTACTGGTCCTTTGCCATCCTAATGGATACGGGCTCGAACTCCCTCATGAACTGGGAACAGCAGATCTCTTTGCCACAGGGACCTAGGCCCCCTAACATTTTGGCTTCGTCTCTGATGCCGATTTGGCGCATCTCAATGCGGGCTTTGAACCTTTTTGCCAAATCCTTCACTAATTGACGGAAATCCACCCTCCCCTCCGCGGTAAAGTAGAAGACGATCTTGCTCTTATCCAAGGCGCTTTCCACGGAGACCAGCTTCATGGGGAGCTCACGAGCTCTAATTCTCTCTTCGCAGAATTTGAAGGCTTCCTTTTCCAGGTTCTTATTCCTGAGCCATTGGTCCCGATCTTCCTGGGTGGCCAGCCGATCCAGAATGGGAAGGTTTTCTTCCCCTGGCTCCAGCTCGGCCGGGCCTTTCACCACCAGTCCCAGCTCCAGCCCCTTTTCGGTAGTGGCGACCACCATGTCTCCCGGTGTAGGGGAGGGAAGAGAACAGCGGTAGGGTCTCAGTTTCCCTGCCCGACAAAAGACTACCCAGACCTTCTGTTCTCCGCCTTCTATTCTGTCTCTCTGCTCTTCTCCTTTTACTTCTACCTTTTCCTCTATCCTAGCGTCCTCCATTTTAGCTCCAGATATTCCAGTGTTAGTTGGGGATTCAAATTGTATTGATATAGGTTTTCCTCCACTCTGGCCAGTAGTTTGTGCCTCTCCCAGATGGAGGGAAGCTCCTCGCCCCTTTCCATATCCCTCTTTAGCATGGTTCTCAGGAAACTGAGAAGTTTTAACACCTCTTCTTTTTCCCTTTTCCAGGGTCGGTATTCCGTTGCGGAAAGGGGAGAGAGGGTGCCTTGGTAGAGCTCTTGGGCGTAGTCCAGCAGCTCTTTTCCTTTACCCAGAGCCAGTTCCAGGGCCTTTCCTGCTGATCCCTGGGCCATAGGGACTATCTCTTCGGCTTGGGATGGGTCTATCCCTTTCTCTACCAGGATTTCCTTCACTTCCCTATCGGTTAGGGGTGCAAATCGCAGGATCTGGCATCGGGAGAGAATGGTGGGTAGGAGTTGGCTGGCTCTTGAAGTGATCAGGATGATGGTGGAAGAGGGAGGGGGTTCCTCCAGGCTCTTCAAGAAGGCGTTGGCTGCCTCCCTGTTCATGGTATGGGCCTCGTTTACCAGTAGAACCTTTCTCTTTCCTTCCATGGGGGCCAGGGAGAGCCACTCCTGGGCTTCTCGGATTTTTTCTATACTGATGAGGCCCCTTTCGGGCTCTACTTCTCTAAAGTCGGGATGGATGCCCTTGAACACTCTCAAAATGTCCCGCTCCTCTTTGGTCTCCAAGAGGGCCAGAGAAAACTCCAGGGCCACTAACCTTTTGCCCACGCCTTCTCTTCCCGAGAAAAGATAAGCGTGCCCTATCCGTCCCCCTTCCAGGGAACGGGTCAGCTGTTCTCTAATCCTCTTGTGGCCTTTTATGTTCATGGGGGAGTGATTCTATCCATTCCAAAATAGGGAACCAGGGCTTGGGGAATACGTAC
>QMPS01000038.1 GCA_003648675.1 Aquificota bacterium | reverse complement strand
TTTCCCCCCAGCCGATCCGTCAGTCGCCCCGCCATTACCCCAACGGCGCCATTGACGAGGGCCCCCGGCAACAGAAGAAGCCCTGAAAGAAAGGTGGGATACATCCTGAACTTCTCCAGGTAGATGGGTATAAGATAGAAAGACCCATAGATGCCCCCCCCAAAGACCAGTCGTATAAGCATGGTGAGAGAGAAATCCCGGACACCGAAGATGGAAAGGTCCAAGAAAGGGTGTTCCTGCTTCAGCTCCCACCAAATAAAGAGAGGAAAGGTGATGGCAGCCACAATGAAGAGGGTGAGAATGTAATCCGAAGCCAGCCATCCCTTTTCCTGACCTTTGGACAGAGCGATGAGCAAAGAGGAGATGAAGACTGTAGAAAGGAGAAAACCCAGAATGTCGGGAGGCACCGGCCTGGATTTACCCTCCCCAGACCGAAGAACTAAATAAGCACCATACCAGAGGGTGATACCTATGGGTAGGTTGATGTAGAAGGCCCATCTCCAGCTAAAATGCTGGGTCATATACCCACCCAGGGTAGGCCCTAAAGCAGGGCCCATGGTGGCCCCAAGACCGATGAGACCCATGGCCAATCCTCTCTGCTGGGGGGGAAAGGCGGTGAAGATGAGAGAGGTGACCGTAGGAATTACCAACCCCTCTCCCACACCCTGGAGCACCCGCCCCAAAATCATCTCTTCCATGGTTCTAGCCTGACCACAAAAGGCGCTCATAGACGTAAAAAGGGCCAACCCCAGGAGAAAGAGATTCTTATAGCCCATTCTCTCCGAGAGACGCTTGAACATGGGCATGGAAACAGCAGCCGCCACCATGTAGGAGATGACCACCCATTGGACATCATAGAAATCGGCGTTGAGAGCAGCCATCATGTGGGGGATGATGACATCCACCACTGTGGTGTCCAGGATCACCATCAAAAGGGACGGAACCGCCACCGTCGCCACCAGCCAATGGTAAGCCAATCCCCTGTGCTCAGCTACAGCCTCCAAGACTCACCCCAAGATAAAAATAGAAAACCGCCCCGGGTAGCATTATCCAGAAGACCCTGAGACAGGCCTTGTCAGCTCCTCCACATAGACTATAGGGCCACCCTTTCTGATGATCATGGCACCCCTCTTCTCCAGAACCCATCCACTGTCTCTCCTACCCCCAAAGGGGTCCCGGGGAGAAAGGTAGAGAAACTCTGGATCCCAATAGACCCGGCCATATAGAGCTTCCAGCCTTCCCTTGGAACCCAAAGGAGGCTGACCAAAGGCGTAGGCGATGAGGGGATACCCAGTCCTCACGGCCTCCTCTACTATGGCCCGGTCCGATCCCATGGCCTTCACAGCAAGGAAAGGGCCGAAGACTTCGATGTCGGGGATCTCCCTGGCCAAAACTACCGTGGGAAAGATCCACTCACCCTCTGGAGGACCACCCCGGATCAGGGTCCCCTTCACCCACTCCAGCCCCCTCTCGAAAAGAACCCTGGTCCTCTCGGCTTTGATGGGTCCATAGTCCACCTGGGGATCCATAGGATCCCCCACTTTGATCTTGTCCACTTCCTCCAACAGCGCCTCCACAAAGGGATCCAGGAGATCTTTATGAACCAAGGCTCTCTTAATGGTGGTGCAATACTGCCCTCCATTGAGAAAAGCTCTCCTGGCAGCAAAGACAGCTGCCCTTTCCACTGAAGCCCCAGAGAAAACCAGAACAGGAGGCATCCCTCCAGGCCCTGCGAAGATCACCTTATCGAACTCATCTATAGCCTGGGCATAAACCCTACCCACCTCTCTAGAGCCAGATACGAAAAAGACCCTCACATCCGGATCTTCGACACAATCCCAGCCGAACTCCCTGTTATCTTTTCCAATCACCACCTCCACCACATCCTTCCAGGGCTGGCAGACCTCCTCCATAAGCTGGGCTACCCTGGGAGTAAGGGAAGAAAGGCTGAAACGGAGCCTGTTACCCCCCAAAAGGGCCGCCCCTCCCCACCGGGCAAACATGACTGTAGGACCATCATAGGGAAAGATAGCCCCCACAAGGCCGTAGGGCTCCCTGCCTTCCAACAAAGAGGCCTCTTCCTCCATGGTGGAAAGGTGCTCCACGGTGAGACGTATTTCCTCACTTGTCACCTTCACTGCCTGGCCTATGTCCAGAGCTAAGGCCTCCAGAAAGTCCTCCCGACGGGCCTCTATTCTTCTGCCCATGTCTGCCAAGACTTCCAACCTCTCATCCAAAGGCGCCCACGGGACCTTCATCCTCTTACCTCCTACCCCTGTCTTGATTTAAAAGATTACCCCGTCAAAGCGGACTTGGTCAACGAACGGAAGATCCTCATGCTTGCCGCATTCCCTTCTGTTATGCTAACTGGCTCCAAAAGGCTCTCTACAATAGAAAGGAGAACATGGAATGAAAGCCACGGTGATCACCAAAGTGGATCCCCCTCTAGGATGGGTGATATTCAACCGTCCCCATGTGAAGAACGCCTTCAACCTTCAGATGTGGGAAGAGGTGCCCAAAGCCATTGTCCGCATAGCCCTGGACCCCCAGGTAAGGATCATTCTACTCAAAGGGGAAGGAGGCAACTTTGGAGCAGGAGCCGACATTAAAGAACTCCTGGAGTACTCCCAGGAGCCCCTCTTGGCCCGAGCTTACGCCGACAAGGTGAACTTCTGCTTCTTCACCATGGGCCAGGTGGAGAAACCCATGATCGCTCTGGTAGAGGGATACACCCTGGGAGGAGGGGCCATGGTGGCTACCGCCTGTGACCTAAGGGTGGTCTCTGATGAAGCCACTGTAGGCATCCCTCTGCCCCGCTTGGGATTGGCCGTGGAGCCTTTAGGCATCAAAAGGTTGATGGAGACGGTAGGGCTCTCCTGGGCCTCCAAGTTCCTCCTCACCGCCGATCCCATTCCACTGGAAGACCTAAAACTATCGGGATGGGCCACCAGTGTGGTAGCCCACGACAAAGTAGAGAATGAAGCCAAAAACCTGGCAGATCGCATCATGAAAAACTCCCCCACGGCCATCCAGATGACCAAGCGCATTATCCGTGAATGGCTCAAATCTTCTTTAGAGAGGAAAGAAAAGATCTTGGAAGAAGCCTTCGCCAGGTGCATGCTGGGTGATGAGTTCATAGAAGGGGCCAAGGCCTTTATGGAGAAGAGGAAACCCAAATTCTCCCTGTAGCTCTAAAGACCCCCTTCTAGGAAGGTCTTAATCCCCCGGTAAGTATCCACCATCTGGGGCAAAACACTTTTATTGTACAGAGCAGCTGTGGGATGTCTCAAGGGAAGTATCACTCTCCCCTGGACATGGAATACCCTTCCATAAAGGGAGGAAAACTCGGCCTTTGGTGGCAGGTGAAGGCCAAACCTATTGAAGAGGTATCTTATGGCATAAAAACCCAGAGGCACCAGGAGTTTGGGATTCACTACCTCCATCTCCTTCTCAAGATAGCGGCTACACTCAGCTATCTCTTGTTGTCTCGGTCTGCGATACCCCGGCAGCATACACTTCACCAGATTGGTCATGTAAATTTTCCCCCTATTCACTCCTATCCGAGCAAAGACCTCGTTCAGCACCCCCCCTGAAGGCCCTACAAACATTCTACCCTCTTCATCCTCCCTCTCTCCTGGAGCTTGAGCCACCAGCATAACTCCAGAAGAGGGGTCACCCTCCCCGCATAGGGCCTGGGTCCTCGTTCCGGCCAAGGCACACCGGGTACAGTTCCTAACCTCTTTACAAATGGCTTCTAGCTCGTCCTTCATGGAACTCCACATCACATCAGATAACAGGCTACTTGCCTTCCCCCTCCCATGTCCTTCAGGGGAGGGGATCCCTCACGACAGATCTCCCGAGCGTGGGGACATCGGGGGTGAAAGGGACACCCCGGAGGAGGATCGAGGGGACTGGGTACGTCTCCCAGAGGCGGAAGGGTGTGGAGGCGGGCCCTTACAGGGTCTGGTACGGGCACAGAATTCACCAGCAACCTGGTATATGGATGGAGGGGATCCTTTACCAGCTCCCGGGCGGGACCCGTCTCCACCACCTTTCCCAGATACAGAACCATGATTCTGTCGGCCACCTGCCCCACCAGGCTCAGGTTGTGAGAGATGAAGACATAAGAGAAACCCCTCTCCTCCATGAGCTCCAGCATAAGATTGAGCACCTGGGCCTGGACAAAGACATCCAAACTAGAGGTGGGTTCATCAGCCACCACTACCCGCGGATTCAGCACCAAGGCCCGGGCTATACCCACCCTCTGACGCTGTCCACCGCTAAACTGGTGGGGGTACTTGTCCAAGTCGTCCCTAGAGAGGCCTACCCGCTCCATCAAGTCCGCCACCCGCTCTCTGGCTTCCACCTTAGACGCCACCACCCTGTGGACCAATAGGGGCTCCATGAGCATAGTGGCCACCTTCATCCTGGGATTGAGGGATGAAAAGGGATCTTGGAAGACTATCTGCACCTGCCTGCGGAAAGGTTCCAACGCCTTCTCATCCAGGGAGTACACATCCTCTCCCTGAAAGTAGAGATGGCCACTATCGGGCTCCTCCAATCTAAGTACCAACCGGGCTAGAGTAGACTTGCCACAACCCGATTCCCCCACCACCCCTAGAATTTCCGAGGGCATGAGAGCAAAATCCACTCCGTCTACAGCCCTCACCACGCCCTTGACTCGCCCCAAAGGCGTTTTGACAGGATACACCTTCTTCAGGCCTCTGCCTTCCAGAATAGGCTCCATCACTCCCTCACTATCACGGCAGGATACCCCCTCCTCCTCAACCACCGACGTCGCCCCTCTGCTGCAGTCCTGGAGAAGAAAGGCCCCACTCTCACCCGATAATAAACAACACCATCCACCACCGCCCTTCTCACCTTCACTGACGAAAAGCTGGCCAGCAGGGTTCTCTGGAGGGCATAGGCCCGATGGGGCTCCACGAAAGAACCCACCTGGACGTAATAGACCCCCACAGGCACCAGGGCTCGAGGCCGGGCAGGCAAAACGGTAAGCTGGACCCTGGCTGTACCAGGCCCTATCATGTCTATAGCCCTGGCCGCAGCATAAGAGAGGTCTATAATCCTACCCTTGACGAAGGGCCCCCTGTCGTTGATACGCACCACCACCGAACGTCCGTTATCCAGATTGAGGACCCTCACATAAGTGCCGAAGGGCAGGGTCCTATGGGCGGCGGTGTAGTCGTACATGTTGTAAACCTCTCCGTTGGCCGTTTTACGCCCATGAAAATCCCAGCCATACCAAGAAGCTATTCCCACTTGGGTCCACCCAGGTTTGGGAGGAGGATAGAGCACCCGAGGTACTCGACGGTATCCACCGCCGCACCCCACGAGAAAAAGCAAGAGCCCTACGAGAAGGAGCCATCGGGGGCCACCCACTCCCCCTCCCTCCTCTCCCTCACAATAGAGGCGTAGGCGTTGTGCTGATGAATAGACTCCTGGGTTTCCACTTCCACGGAGAACCAAGTGATGCGCTCATCGGCCTGGAGCTTAAGGGCCATCTCCCTCACCACGTCCTCCACAAAAACGGGATTGTCGTAGGCCTCCTCTGTCACAAACTTTTCATCCTCCCTTTTGAGAAGGGGATAGATGCGGGAACTACCGCAGGACTCGGCCGTCTCTATAAGCCCCTCCAGCCACACCACCCGTTTTAAACGCACAAAAACCCTCACTATTCCCCTCTGGCCGTGGGCCCCCCGGTCGCTGATCTCTTTAGAGCAGGGACAGACGCTAGTGATAGGCACCTCTACTCCCACCCTCAGATCGTAGTTATTCTGGGCATCCAGGGTAGCCAACAGATGGCAGTCGTATCCCATGACGCTCTTCTCCCCTGAAACGGGAGCCTCCTTCTCAACGAAGTAAGGGAAGGATATCTCCACATGAGCCGCCAAAGCGGGAATACGCTCCTTCATCTTGCCCAGAATCTCCCTCACCCGAGCAACATGGATGCGCCAGCGGTATTCGTTTAGTATCTCCACAAAACGGCTCATGTGGGTGCCCCTGAAGTGATGGGGCAAAGATATGAAGAGGTTGATACTGGCCACAGTGGGTTGCTCCCTGTGGGCCCTGTCCAACACAGTGATGGGGTAACGGAGACCCCTCACCCCCACCCTGTCTATTTCCAAATGCCTATGGTCCCTTTCACTCTGAAGATCCCTCACCGTACCTCCAAGGGTTGAACCCAAGGAAGTGGAGCATGTTCCTCTTGTGGGTCCCTTCCCATAGCACCTTGCCGCAAGATGGACAGCGCCAAAAATGGGGAGAGGTGAGATAGACATAGTCCGGCACCAGATCCTTCACCCTCTCCCTGTCCACCTCCACCAGGAGTCCATTGCAGTCAGCACACCGAGGCCTCCCCCTAACAGGAAAACGAGAGAGTACCTCTTTCAACTGCTGGGGCAAGCGGGTGCTCTCCACCAGAAAACTCTTGTTTGGAGCCAGAATGGGCTCCGCTGCTAGCCTCCTATCCCTGGTCATGAGAATCCTGCCGCTTTCTAAGGTAACATAAATGAGGAAATCGTCTGGGGCCCTGTGGAAATAGAGGATGTCATAGCCCAGAATCCTAAGCCACCGGGTGAGGCGACCCAGCATCACATCAGCCACAAAGGCCACTTCCCCTATTTCAGTCTCCTCTTCCAGTAAAGGTACTCGGTGAAAATCTCCGCCCATACAGCAAACTCTTCGAAGGCTCCTATCTCTCCCTGGCGATACTTCTCGTAGAAAGCCTCAGACCCCATGGCGTACTTCTCCTCGAAGAACCACAACTGCCTCTCCAGTCTTTTAATGCGCTTCCTGGGGTCTCCTACCTTGGCCAAAAGGGGAACGTTTTCCATGGCCAGATTCACCCCCCAACTCCCTTTCCGAGGCCGGAAGGTGAACTTCTCTTCCCACTCTCTGGCAAACCTAGCCAATCTTTACCTCCCCTTCGCACTCCAAAGTCTCACGACCCTTCCAGAGCCCCCCTCATCCGGGAGTAAACATCCCTTCTGGACGTACCATACAGCACTTTCAAAATTTTGGCCACATCCCTAAGACTGAACCCCTCCTCCAAGAGCCTCTTCCCCTTCTCCTC
>QMPS01000037.1 GCA_003648675.1 Aquificota bacterium | reverse complement strand
GAGGAGAGAAAATCTCGTAAGTCCCTAAAGTAACTGGTGCCCCCGAGAGGATTCGAACCTCTGGCCTACGGATTAGGAATCCGTCGCTCTATCCTCCTGAGCTACGGGGGCACCAAGTGACCTTCTCTATAATCTCCAGGGGTGGGCAAGTCAACGGGGCGGTTGGGGTCCCTTTTTGTTGTTTGACAAGAAGGTGGATATCTTTTAGGTTCGAGGAAATTTCTTAGGAGGCGTGTTTGATGAAGATAGGCAAGAACACAGTAGTAACCTTGGATTACGAGCTTCGGCTGGATGATGGCCAGCTGGTGGAGTCCACTTTTGAGACCCAGCGGCCCTTCATCTTTTACTTTGGCCGGAGCAATGTCCTGCCCGCTTTTGAAGAGGCCTTGGATGGGCGAGAGGAAGGAGAGGAGTTGGAAGTGATCCTTCCCCCCGATAAGGCTTACGGTCCTGTAATGGAAGAGGCCATTTACAGCGTGCCCCGTTCTCAATTTCCCCCCGATGCTGTTTTGGAGGTGGGTAACACTATGATGATGGAGACCCCAGAGGGTGAGCAGTATCCCTTTAGAATTGCTGCTGTCACAGACGAAGAAGTCACAGTGGACTTCAACCATCCTTTGGCCGGTAAGACCCTTCACTTCAAAGTCTTCATTAAAGGCGTGAGGGAGGCCAGCCCCGACGAGATCTTGGGAATGGCTGCTTCTGAGCAGTGATGAGAGAAGGGGCGGCGTAAGGCCGTCCCCTTTTCGGCTTTTTTCAGAGCTAGAGTAGGTCTCTGCCCTATTTGCCCCACCCTTCCACCGTTGCTTTTCCCTGTGCCTTGTGTCATTCCTATGGGTCGTGATTTCCCTTTTGGAGGTGTCTCTTGAAGGTGTGGATGTGGATTCGGGAGGGAGGGGTGGTGATGTACCCCATTCTTCTCTCCTCTGTTGTCGCTTTAGCCATCTTTTTGGAGAGGCTCTATTCTTTGAGACGTTCCAAGGTGATACCCCATGGTTTTGTCCAGGAGTTGGAGGCGTTCAAGGAGCGAGGAGGCGAGAGAGAGGCCTTGTTGAGTCTGTGTGAGAGGTACGACTCGGCCCTTGCTCGGGTGATAAAGGCAGGAGTAGAAAGGATTTCTTACGGCCTGGCCGAGGTGGCCCATGCCGTGGAAGGCATGGGCCAGCATGAGGCGGCCCTTCTTTCCACCAATCTCCGTATGATGGGAGTGATTTCCAATCTGGCGCCTATGCTGGGCCTCTTGGGCACTGTTTTGGGTATGATTCACGCCTTTTCGGTCATTGCTCGGGCGGGGACAGGGCGTCCTGAATTGATCGCCTCCGGTATATCCGAGGCCCTCCTCACCACGGCGGCTGGTCTCATAGTGGCCATTCCTACTTTGGCCGGGTACCACTATCTCAAGGGCAAGATAGACCGCTACGTGGTAGAGATGGAAGAGGTGGCCCTCTCTTTCTTGGAGGGACTGGCGGGGGCGGACAGGGAGTGAGGTATGCGTTTTTTTAGGGATAAAGAGGAGGACTTCAGCTTAGACTATACCCCTCTTATCGACGTGGTCTTCCTGCTTCTTATTTTCTTTATGGTCTCTACTCAGTTTGTCACCTTCCATAAGCGCCTGGAGGTGGTCCTTCCCAAGGCCAAGGCCTCCGTTGTTAAGGAAAAGAAGAAAGAGTTGGTTATAGAGATGACGGCTGATGGCCAGATCTTTGTTGACGGTAAGCTTGCTTCTCTGGCTTTTCTAGAGGCTTATCTGAAGAGAGAAAGGGGTAAGATCGGTGCTACTGTTATTCGGGCCGACAGCTCCCTTCCCTATGGAGATGTGGTGCGGGTTATGGGTTTATGCAAAGAGGCTGGTGTTACAGAGGTAGGCATCGCAGTGAGGTGAAGGCCTTTGAGAGTCAGAATTTCTTCTGCCAGTAGGGGTACGTCCTGGATGCTCTTTACCCTTAAGATCTTCTCTTTCTCTCTGCCCCAGGCCATTACAGGGACTGGATTGGTGGTGTGAGGGCTTCTTTCTAGGTCTTCTATGTTGCCGTGATCGCTGGCCACTATCACAGTGGTTTCGTCTAGGGTCAGGTGGTCCAGGGTGGAGAAAAGCATTTCTTCCAGATCCCGAAGGAGTCTCGTGGCCATGGGAAAATTCCTCCTGTGGCCTGCAAGGTCGGTTAGGAAGTATTCGTAGAAAGTGAAGGTGTGTTTTTGGGTCAGGCGGGCCAGCACCTTTCCGGCTTGGCAGGGTGATAGGAGAGGTAGAGGATATCCCTGGTTTATAAGGGGTCTGTTGGTGAAGTCGTGGTACAAGGCCCTTCCCTCGGATACGTCCTTTAGCGTGGCTAGTGGGACCCCGGCCGATAGGGCGTGAAATGTGGAGGCGGAGACCCTAGCGCGGGGCTTTTGGAAGAAGATGGGGCGGAAGGCATTAGCGAAGCAGAGCCTTTCTCTGGGGATTCCCTTTACTTGGAGGCGCTGGAATAATCCTCTCTTCCCTATTAGGGTTTTGAGGGTGGGACCCGGGAAGCCGCTCACGTGCCTCCCCATAATGGCGGGGGCATTTACCCCTGTGATGAGGGTGCTCTGTCCTGTGGCGCTCTGGGGTAGTCCTGGTATTCCCAACCTGGCGTCGGCTGCCACCGCCAGCCCTTCTCGAGGCAGCTCTCTAGGGTATTCGTTCAGCCCGGGGGAAAAAAGGGGTATGTTTTCGAAGACTGGTTTCGGGGGTATCCCTACGCCATCAATGAAAATGAAGAGTACTCTGGCCATTATAGAAGGACTTTTACATAGGCTTTCTTCGTCAATTCATCTAGCCAGGCCTTGTACCGCTTCTCTGCCACTTGGCTGTAGAGCTTCTTTTCGATCTCTTTTTTCACCTGTTCAAAGGGTATGTAGTTTCTGTTCTGTCTCTCCAGGACTTTGACAATGTGGACGCCCTGAGGCGTTTCCACGAGCTTTACGTCTCCTGCTTTTGTCTCCGGTGAGAAGATAAAGCGGTCCAGGTCCTCTACCAGCTCTCCCTTCCTGACCCATCCCATTTCCCCGCCCTTCTGGGCATAAGGTCCTTTGGAGTATAAGGCGGCCATTTTCTTAAAGCTTTCCCCTAGCTTTATCTTTTCGTAGATACTTTGGGCGATCTTGAGAGTGGTTTCTCTGTCGCCTCCCCATGGGAGAAAGATGTCTGAAATCTTGGCTTTGGCTGAAAGGAGATAGAGCTTGTCTTTGTGTTTCTCATAGTACTCTCTCACTTCTTCTTCGGGGACGGCGATATGGGATTTCACTTCTATGTTTACAAGCTTGGATATGAGAATCCTTCTCTTTATTTCGTTTTTATAAGCCTCCAAGTGGATGCCCCACTCTCTGAGGAGTTTTTGAAAGGCTTCATCGGTTAGACGGTTTTCTCTCTTGAAATTTTTGATGTAATCTTCAATGACCTCGTCAGGCACTTCCAGTCCTAGTTCTTTGGCTCTTTGGACTTGGATGGTTTCCATGATGATGTGCTTGAGGATCTCTTTGAGTGGGATGTTAGGATTTCCAGTGGCTTGCCGGATCAGAATGGCCCTTTCTTGGAGTTCTGTAAGAGTGATGACTTGATCGTTTACAATGGCCACCACCCTTTCTATGATAACGCTCCTTGCCGGGGAGGGGGGAAGTAGAAGAGGGAGGATCAATGCTGCCAGGAAGCAGATAACCTTCTTCTTCATCATGGTTTTTCCTCCAGTAGCATTAATTTTTCCTTGTATATCTCAATCTGCGCCTTTTTCCTAGCCTCGGCGAGCCACCTTTCCAGGCATTCTTTTTGTTTTTCCTCTTGGAGCCTTTCTATGATGAGGCTTTTAACCCGGTTGAAAGGTGGGATTTTCCCTCTTTTGATGGCTTCAAGTTTGAATATGTGGAAGCCATAGGGAGATTGGATAATAGGGCTGATTTTCCCTTTCTTCATGGAGAAGAGGACTTGAAACCCCGGTGGTTCTTCCCCCTTATAAATGGGCTCTAGGAGCCCTCCCCTTTCCCCTTCGGGTCCTAGGGAATGTTGGCGGGCGAGCTGGGCAAAAGGGGCTTTTTTGCTTTTCAGTTTCTTTAGTATCTCCTCGGCTTCCTGACGTGTGGCTACCACGATTTGCCTGGCTATTGCTGCTTTGGGAATTCGGAACCTTTTTCTGTGACGTCGGTAGTACTTTAGGGCTTCTCTCTCCTTGATGGTGGGGGGAGGGCATAGGCGGGTGCTCACCTTTCCTATGAGCCAGATGGTTTTGAGTTTGTTTCTAAGTTCTTTAGATGGTAAAGGGCTGGGACTTTTGTCCTTTTTGATCTCGTCCACCATGAGGTCTAGAGCCGAGTCAGAGATGGTGATTCCCATCTCATGAGCCTTTTGGAGAAGGAGGCGCTCTTTTATGAGGTCTTCTAGTGCCACCTGAAGGGCTTTGCTAGATCCTCCTTCTAGGGAGAGCTCATCCAGCTTGGAGCGTACATCCTGGAGGGTGATGGTTTCTCCATTGACCCTGACCACTACCCCTTCACCGGGGGGAGGGGAGGATTTCCCCCCCTTGCACCCCCATGCGAGGAGTAGGATGAGGGTTAGACTACTTACTATTGAAGATTTGATCCAGTTTCTCAGGGTGGGTCTCCACCTTCCATTTCTTTTTCACTTGGGCTACCAGTTTGTCGAAGGCCTTTTGCTGCTTCTCTTGGAATAGTTGTTTTTTGATCTCCTCCTTCACATCCTTGAAGGCCTTCTGTTGCGGGGGCTTCACTTCTTCTACTTGAATAACATGATAGCCGAAGGGAGTCTTGACGGGCTGGCTTATCTCTCCCGGTTTCATGGAGAAAGCGGCGTCGGAGAAGGGTTTTACCATATCGGCCCTGGTGAAGAATCCCAGCTCGCCTCCCTTTTCTGCTGATGCTTTGTCAATGGAGTACTCTTTGGCCAGTTTGGTGAAGTCGGCACCCTTCTTCAGATCTTTATAGATCTTTTCTGCTTTTTCTTTGGTCTTCACCAGGATGTGCCGGGCCCTAACTTCCTTTGGGGTGGTGAATTCCCTTTTGTGCTTATCGTAATAGGCTTTGGCTTCTTGGTCTGTCACCTTGATGTGCTCCAGTTTCTCTCTCAGGTATTTGCCTAGGATGAGCTCGTTCTTGAACTCCTCTATCCTTCTCCTCATCTCCTGATCTTCTTTCACCCCGCTCTCTTTTGCGGTTTTGACGAGCATCTTTTTAGTGACGAGGTTGTCTAGGAACTTGGCCCTAAGGTTCCTGTTCTGTGCAATGGCCCATTGGAGTTGGGCTGGTAAAGTCTTGAGGGCCTCTTGGTAGTCTTGGACAGTGATCTTCTCACCGTCGAAGGTGGCCAAGACCTGGGGCGATGCGCTGGTTGGTCCTTTCTTTTTCAGGGATGTGGTCTTTTTCTGGGCCTGGGCCGCTCCTGTCAGTAGCAGCAGGGCCAGAAGGGGAATTATAAGCCTTTTCATACTTTGACTCCTTCCTCCTTTATCGTTTGCTCAAAGCTAACACTCTCCCTCATCTCCTTCAACAGCTTTTCTAGGGCCTCCAAGTCTTGGGAGTCCACCATCAGCCTCAGGGGGTACTCTCCTTGAAGCTTGATGAAGCCCTTCTTAGCCAAAGGCGAGAGGATATTCCAGGTGAGGGGAGTGGAGGGGGTGAGGTAAAGAAAGAGGCCTTTGGGGCTTTTTATGAGCTTTTCTCCTCCCAGGTCCTTTACCAGGAGCTTTATTCTGGCCAGGGCGAAGAGTCTTCGGGCGGAAGGGGGTAGGGGGCCGAAACGGTCCCTCACCTCTGACTCCAGTACTACGAGCTCGTCTTCTTCTTGGGCTTGGGCGATTCTCTTGTACAAGGAGATTTTCACCTTTTCATTGCCTACGTACTCTGGCGGTAGGAGGGCTTCTTGGGCCAGTTCCAGTTGGGGTTCTTTCTCGTGTTTCACCTCTTTGCCCTGCAACTTCTGGACGGTTTCTTCCAGCATCTGGCAGTAGAGGGTGAAACCTACCTGGGAAACGTGGCCCCACTGCTGGGTTCCCAGGAGGTTGCCCACTCCTCGAATCTCCATGTCCCTGAGGGCCAGTTTCAGCCCTGAACCTAGCTGGGCGAACTCCCGGAGGGCTTGGAGGCGTCTCTCTCCATCAGCTGTTAGAGCTTCTCGGCCGGGGATGAGGAAGTAGGCGTAGCCCATCTCTCTGTCTCTTCCCACCCGGCCCCGGAGCTGGTAGAGCTGGGACAGTCCCAGCTGGTGAGCCTCTTTCACCACCAAGGTATTGGCCATGGGTACATCCAATCCTGACTCCACGATGGGGGTGGAGACCAGTACGTCTATCTTGCCCTTCATGAAGTGGTACATCACCTCTTCTAGCTCCCTTTCTTTCATCTGGCCGTGGGCCATGGCCACCCGGGCCTGGGGAACCAGTCTTTTCACCGTTTCTGCCAGCTTTTCCAGTCCTTCCACTCGGGGTTGGACCACAAATACCCTTCCTCCCCTCAGGACCTCTCTAAGAACAGCCCTTTTGAGGATGGAGGGGCTCCACCGGGAGATATAGGTCTTGACGGGTTTACGACCTTGGGGTGGGGTTTCCATGATGCTCATCTGCCTGATGCCTGACAAGGCCAGGTGGAGGGTTCTAGGGATAGGGGTGGCCGACAGGTAGAGGACGTCTACCCCTTTCTTCAGTTTTTTCATTTTGTCCTTCTGGCGCACTCCGAAGCGGTGCTCTTCATCTATGATGACCAGGCCTAGATCTTGGAACTTCACATCTTTGGAGAGGAGGCGGTGGGTGCCTATGACGATGTCCACATCTCCTTTTGTCAGGCGATCCAGGATCTCCTGCTGCTCTTTCCTGGTTTTGAAGCGGGAGAGGACCTCTATGTTTACTGGATGGTTTTTGAACCGCTGGGTGAAGGTCTCGTAGTGCTGTTCTGCTAGAATTGTGGTGGGAACCAGCATGGCCACCTGCTTGCCGTCCATAACGGCCTTGAAGGCGGCTCTCATAGCCACCTCCGTCTTGCCGTAACCTACGTCGCCACAGAGGAGGCGATCCATGGGATGGGGAGCCTCCATATCAGCCTTTATCTCCTGTGTGGCTTTCTCTTGGTCTGGCGTCTCTTCAAAGGGGAACTCT
>QMPS01000036.1 GCA_003648675.1 Aquificota bacterium | reverse complement strand
GGCAAAGGCAGCGTTCTCCGCCAACAGGCCGTAACCCGGATGGATAGCCTGAGCCCCAGCCTCCAAGGCCACCTCGATGATCTTGTCCATATTCAGATAACTCTGGGCCACGGGAGGAGGACCTATATGGAAAGCCTCATCAGCCATCTGAACGTGGAGGGCTTCCTTGTCGGCGTCGGAATAGACAGCCACTGTCCTTACTCCCAGCTTCTGACAAGCCCTGATTACCCTGACAGCAATCTCACCTCGGTTGGCAATAAGCACTTTGTCAAACATGAGTCACCCCTGTTTTAAGGTTTATAAAAAACCTTTAAATCTCGCTGTAACGCTCGGCCAAAAAAAATTGGCCCACCAACCTAGGAAAATTAGCTACCAGACCTTTCAACTCCTTGTCAAGACAAGAGTAGGACCTGTGAGAAGGGCTCATCCCTTCATCCCCATCAGAGTCCTCCCCGTACGGCATCGCCCCAAATGAAACGAGATTGGGTTTTTCATCCCTCTTCCTATCCCCCAAAGGGAAGGCTATGCTACCTTCCAAGACCGATCCTAAGCCTAGGGAGGACAGAAAGATGGACTACCACCGGTATCAGCTCCACCTTTGGAAACCCCAAAGAGACAAGACCTGCCTCCTTGTAATAGACATGCAGAACTACTTCCTAGATCTGGCCCGGCCCATTTTGCCCAACGTACGTAAACTCCTGGATCTGTTCCGAAGGAGAAACTGGCCCGTGGTTTTCACAGCACACACCCACAGGGATCTAGAAAAAGACGGAGGACTCTTGGTCCAGTGGTGGGGCAAAGCCTCCATGGAAGTCTTCACACCTGGCCGATGGGAACACAGAATCATCAAGGAAATCGAGCCCCAAGATGGAGAGAAGACAATAAACACCAAAACCCGATATTCCGCCTTCTACAAAACAGATTTAGAGGAACACCTCAGGAGATTGGGGGTGACAGACCTTATCATCTGCGGTGTCATGACCAACTACTGCTGCGAGACCACGGCCAGGGACGGCTTCAACCGGGATTTCCGCATCTTCTTTCTGGCCGACGCCACGACCACCGACGATCCCTACCTCCACCAAGCCACTCTGTGCAATCTGGCCTCGGGATTCGCCACCATCTACACCACCCAAGAGATTGTAGACCTCCTAGAATAACCAAATGGCCATTGCCAGCACGGGACGAGAACCTATATACTTGGAGCCCATGATAGCTGTCATCCAAAGAGTAAAGAGTTCTAGAGTAGAAGTGGGTGGCCAGGTGGTAGGCCAGATAGGCCCGGGCCTCAACTGCCTTCTTGGAGTAGAGAAGGGTGACACCCAAGAAGACCTAGAATGGCTCTGCGACAAGATCGTCCACTTGCGCATCTTCGAAGATGAGCAGGGAAAGATGAACCTTTCTGTGTTGGACATCCAGGGAGGCATCCTAGTCATTCCCCAGTTTACTCTCCTGGGAGACTGCCGTAAGGGAAGGAGGCCCAATTTCACTCGGGCTGCTCCCCCTCAGGAAGCTTCGGACATCTTCAACAGGGCCGTGGAACATTTCAAACAATACCCCGTCTCAGTAGCTCAGGGGGTTTTCCAAGCCCACATGCTGGTCTACATAGAGAACGATGGACCTGTCACCTTTATTATCAACTCGAGGGAGAGAGGTAGATGAAAATAGAGACCCTTGTGGTAGGACCTCTAGAAGTCAACTGTTATCTAGTGTGGGACGAAGAAACCAATCAAGGTATAGTGATAGATCCGGGAGCAGAGGGCCCCATGATCGTAGAGGAGATTGAAAAACAAGGCTTCACCCTTACCCACATCGTTAACACTCACTGCCACGTTGATCACATTGGTGCCAACGCCGACGTGAAAGAGGCCTTTCCCGAAGCCCTACTTGCCATACCAGAAAAGGACCTCCCCCTTTTCAGATCCCCCCACAACCCTATGCTCGTCATGATATGCAGGGCCAAACCCTCTCCTGAACCCGATCTATTACTGAAAGAAGGAGACACGATTCCTGTGGGCAGCGAGGAACTAACCGTGATAGAAACCCCCGGCCACACCGTAGGCTCCGTCTGCCTTTACGGCTCCGGAGTGGTCTTCACAGGGGACACCCTCTTTGCTGGATCCGTAGGCAGAACAGACCTGCCCTTTTCACAGCACGACGCCCTCTTCCGCTCTGTGAGACAGAAACTCTTCGTTCTGCCCGAGGACACAGAAGTACTACCAGGCCATGGTCCCCCATCCACCATTGGAAGGGAAAAACGATTTAACCCTTTCTTCAGTGGGCTCATCCTGTAACACCACCTTAGAGCACACCCTCAGAGAGAAAAAGGTCCCAAAAAGATGCAATCGGAGCTTTCCAGGCCAACAACGCCAATTTCGGACTCCCCAATATACCCCTCACTCCTAATCTCAGCCTTGATTAGCCAACAGGGATGGTGTAAAGTTTTTTTCAATAGATCTCCCCCAGTTAAAGGAGTGAAGTCTATGTCCTCTGATTTACCCTCTCTCATTGGAAAGCTAGTGAAGGAAGCCATCGACCATCCGGAATTGTACAACAGCAAGAACCTCCACAGCTTAGTCATGGAAGGAGTAGAAAGGGTGCTCATCGAGAAAGCCCTAGAACACACAGGAGGCAACAAAAGAAAAGCTGCTCAGGTATTGGGAATAAATCGGAATACCCTCAGCAATAAGATTAAAAAATACCAGCTTAAAACGGAGAAATAAAAACAGGGGGACTTCAAAGTGGACCACTCGAAAATCAGTGGCATGATATGGATATTTCTGGGAGTATTTCTCATGGTGTCGGGCGTGGTTTCTGTTATCAAAAGAAACTACCCTGCAGCTGTAGGACCCCTGATTATGGGTAGCATAATCCTAGCTATCCAAGCGTACATCTACAAAAGAACAGGTACAGTTAAGGGTATACTCTGAGCAGTATCTGATCCCTCCCGTGAAGGAGGGAAAAGCTGCTTCATCGGTCACCAAGAAAGGGAGAAAAAACGGGAAAAACCTAACAAGAGCCCATTTTCTAGTTGACTAACCTCAGATATCAATGCTAATAACCTAAGAAAACCTTATTTGGGAGAGGAGCTTTGAAGCTGCTGGAAAAGTTGGGACCCTTTAAAGCGGCCTTGGGAAAGAAAAAAGCTCTTTTAGGAGTGGAAATAGGAACTAACGCAATAAAAATTGCCGACATCAGAAGAAAAGGAAGCCAGCTGGTTCTGCACCAAGCCCACGTAGTCCCTCTGCCACCTGGGAAGATGAGTATGGGCTCCATTGAAGATCAGGAAGGCCTGGCATCAGAGTTGGATACTATCTGGAACACACTAAACCTAAAAAATAGAAACATCTCTCTAGCTTTGCCTGGGAACCTCACCATCCTCAGAAGAACTCGACTGCCTTATGTGCCATCAGAAGAGATAGAAAAGGCTATCCAGTGGGAAATAGAAAAGACCCTTCCATTCAAACTAGAAGAGATCCACTTCGACTTCCACGTGTATGACATCAAGGAAGGGGAGAACATAGACCTAGTCTATGTGGTAGCGAGAAGAAACGTCATAGAGTCCTATCAACAACTCTTTCTCATGGCTGGAATCAATTTAGAAGTCCTAGACTCCACATTCCTAGCCCTGGCAAACATAGCCATAGTCAACTATGACGATCTGTCCAATGTCCTCTTTATGGTACTGGACATCGGAGCCGAAAGCTCTAACCTTCTGGTCATCAAGGACAACCGTATCCTTTACAGTAGGAACGTGGAGATAGGGGGAGATGTGGTAACCCAAAGCATCTCTCGCCGCCTCGACTGTTCGATAGAGGACGCCGAGCGGATAAAGCTCTCAGGAGACGTAGATGAAGACACGCTCAGGGAAGGCTCCCATGCTCTGGCGTCAAAGCTCCACAACGAAATAATCATCTCCCTTAACTATTCCCAAAACCTTCTAGGCACTCAGGAGGGGATAGAAAAGATCCTCATTACAGGTGGTGCTTCTAACACACCCTTCCTGATTCCTGAGCTCACTTCTTTCCTCAACGTGCACGTCCAAACCCTCTCTCCTATAAGAAAGATAGACCTTCACCCCCGCCTAGACCCCACCCACATGGACGAGATCTCCACCCGCATCCCCATAGCCATGGGCACAGCCCTGAGAAGCGTTCCTTGATCGGAACAAGACAAAAAAGGGCAGAACTCAACCCACCTTCACCTCAAAAACACAGGCCGAGTCCCCTTTTCCCATGCACTGTTGCTCTTTAACCTGGACTTTGTCCTCTAACGCCAACTCAAAAAAACCGGCTATGTACCCCGCCAGGGGATGGCACACCGGCTTTTTTCTCCTCTTCTCCAGACTGCTCACCAAAACGTTCTCCGTCACAGTAACCCTATAAAGCTCTTCATTCACGCCTTCCACCTTCATCTTTCCCCAGTTGCCCACCTCAAAGGCCAAAACCATGGCCTCAATGAGATCCCGCCCCTTCACACCCAATCTATCCTTCAAGAGAACCGCACCCTTGTTCCCAGCCTTCTTGCCAGCAGTATAGAGAATCCCCCCCAAACCAAACCCTGCTATTTTGAGAACAGACTCATAAAGATTGGAAAGACCCTCCTTATCGATGAGAACCGAACTCTCCCTCACCACCTCTTCCACTGCTTCCTTCATGGTCCCTTCTCCTTCCATAAATCAGATATACTCCACACCAGGCCCGCGGATTCCCAACAACACCTTCCCAACACAGCCCTCATCTTCGGTTCCACAGGAAACCACCCTATCGGAATTGTCAAGATCCAAACGAGCCACAATAGACTCCGAAAACAGAGCCACTCCACACTTCTACCCCAACCGCAGAGGATCTCCATCAGACTAGCCTCGGGTCACCAACTCCATACCCTTCTTTATAGCTATCCCTTTCAGTCCCCTCACATCCCTAACTGCCCCCACAGCATCCACTCCTCTCACCAGCAGAGGATCGACCAACACAAGCCCAAGAAAGGGGGCTACACACTTCATGGTGAGCAAGACACCGTCAAAAAGCCTTTCGCCTCTAGTGGCCCCTACCCCCACTAGAAGCAGCTTTCCCCTTTCGGGCAACCCCTTTTTCAGAAGAACCCTCCTCCCCCATAAAGGCTGGAAACGATCCACTAAAGCCTTAAGTTGAGCAGGAAGGTGATAGAAATAGACAGGTGTCGCCACCACCAAATGATCACTATCCAAAAGAAGGGTCATCACCCGATCCATGTCGTCTCTGACCACACACTCCCCCGCTACCTGACAACCATCACACCCAGTGCATGGACTGATCTCCAAATCTCTGACATAAAGGCGGGTAACCTGTCCCCCTTTCTCCTCTACCCCTTCCAATACCCAGTCCAGAAGGATAGAAGAGTTTCCCCCTCTCCGAGGGCTCCCCTCCAGGGCCAATACCTTCACTACACCCCCAAAGCCCCCAAAAGGGCTTCCCAATCCAGAGAAGCCTTCACCAACTCCACTGCCCTAGCCACTTTCCCTTTACCACTCAAAGCCACTATACCCCATTTCGCATCTAGCAACTCCACAGCGGAAAGGGTGTCCATATCCACCAGCACCACGGGCACCCCCTTCTCCTCCGCCCTATGAATGACAGACTCCGAGGGAGAAAGACCCTCCGTCACTATTATGGCGCTGATGGGACATTCTAAAGCTGCCAACATCAAATCGGCTCTGTCCGCCGGAGCGATGAGGGCCTTTCCCCTACCCTTCCTAAAGTAGGGCACGGCTGCCTCCAGCCCCATGGAACCCAGGAGGAAACCCTCCACTCGCACCTCCCCTGCAGGGGAGGTAGTGAGAAGCTCGCCCCCAGTAATGCCGAGGATCTCTTCCAGAGAGAGCGCCTGGAGTTTAGAATCCTGTGCTATTATACCCAGAGTCTTCACACCTTTCCTCTCCATGAAAGGCACCACTTCCTCCAGAAGAACCTGCCTGCCATGGGCCGGCACCTTGTTTACCACCACACCCAAAAGCCTATCCCCCAACCTATACCAAGCATCCAAAACCAGATCGAGGGATCTAAGGCTCTCGTCATAAACGGCAATCAGAAGGGCAGGAACATCCCAGTTTTGGGCTACCTGGAAACCCGACAGCCCTAGAAAGGCTCCTTCATAGATGGATCCCCCCACCAATTATCACCAGATCCTTTCCTCGAGAGATCTTTCTAAAAGCATCCAGAGCCTTGCCAGGGACATCCTCCTCACCCTTAAAAAAGAGACTCAGCCTGTCTCGGGTAACCACATAGGGAGCCATAAGTTCCATAGGGTCGCCCAATCCCAAGGCCTGGGAAAAAAAGAGCGCATCCTGATCCACCAGCCCGTGCTCTTCACTCCACACGGGAAGGGTCCCTACGGGTTTTATGTAGCCTATCTTCCACCCCATATCCTGGAAATACTTCCCCATCCCCAAAGCTAACAGGGTCTTACCCGCATACCTGTCCACCGCGTGGACCATGACAGCCTTCATCGCTCCCCTCCCAAAACAAAACGGGCGTCCAAGGCCACCACTCCTTGGGGCGTCACCCTCAAAGGGTTGGCCTCACCCTCTGCTAGGCCCTGCTCCCAAGCCAACAAGGAAAAACGCACCAGGGCCTCCTCCAAAGCATCCACATCTACCTTCTCCCCTCCCCTCGCTCCCATCAGAATGGGATAGCTCTTAATCTCTCTTATCATCTCAGCCGCTTCTTCAAAAGTGAGAGGAGCCAATCTGAAAGTGACGTCCTTAAAGCACCTTCCACCTCCCGAGGAGAAGTTAGACCCACCTTCACACCCCCACATCGCTCTTGTGAAGGATCTGGGGAGAAGAAAGCTTCAGCACCGCAGGAAAACCCAACTCTTGGGCCGCTGCTACAGCTTCAGCGGCCGAAGTGGCCAAAACAGCCCTAGGCACAGGAATACCGTAACCCTCCAAGCAATCCATAAAAAGGTTCAGTAACGTCGGCTCTGTTTCCCAGACTCACCAATTTGGAAAAACCAATACCTTCCTCCACGGCCCAGTCCAGGATGGAAGTGAGCAATGCACCCGACTGGGAAAGAAAAGCTATGCTCCCTCTGGGGGGCATAAGGGCAGCGAAGCTAGCGTTCACTAGCGTTCAATTGGGATCTCCCAAAAGCCCCCACCACCGCCACGAGCGGGGCTTAAAAAAGGCCTCTTCCATGCTAAACTAAGAACTAGATTTAGCCATACTTTTGGGTGCCAGGACCATGATCATG
>QMPS01000035.1 GCA_003648675.1 Aquificota bacterium | reverse complement strand
CATGAAAGCCAAAAGACCTATCAATGCCAAGACTCTCTTACTCACAGTTACCTCCCTGTGTCTCTCTCCTGCCCCCCAGAAACCTCATTCTGGGTCAGCTCCTTTAGCCTCTCCTTAGCCCAGAAGCCCCCCACCGTCTGGGGATACTCCTCCACCAGCCTTCGATAGTACTCCACGGCCTCATCCTTCTTGCCCATCTTCTCCAGGAGATACCCTTTATTGAACAAGTACGGCGCCATATCTCCCGGAGGCACTTTGTCTTCAGGAATCATCTCCAAGTATCTCCAGGCCCGGCCTAGGTCGTGAAGGGCCACCTCAGCCATAGCAGCCATACGCATCAGCATCTGGACCCTGTCCCTGGCCCAGGGAAAACGCCTGATAAAGCCCTCGTACTCCTCCAAGGCTTTAGAAATATCCCCGATCCTTTCATAGAGCTGGCAGATGTGCCTCTGGACAACCAGAGGCCTGTATCTGGGAGACTGCTCCCGAAGCTGAAGAAAAAGGTCCAGTCCCTGACGAAGACTCCCCTTATCCACCAAGAGCCGGGCCCTTCTATAAACCTCCTGGGGATCCCAATTCTCCCCCTGCACCGTCTCCCGGGCTTGGGCCCCGGAAGGGGATCCTTCCTGGATCTGGGCCATCAAAGGGGAAGAAGCCCAGACCAAGAGAAAAGCCAGAAACCCCAGAAGTAGAAGCCTTCTCATACCATAAGCCTGGCCAGCCTCTGGGCCGCTTCCTCTAACCGCTCCTTGGAAACGGTGAGGGCCGCCCTAACGTAACCTTCACCATGAGCCCCGAAACCTACACCAGGAGTGATGACAACTCCCACCTCTTCCAGGGCCCGGGTGGCAAAGGTGATGGAGTCAGAGCCCCCGGGTACAGGGAACCAGACGTAGAAAGTGGCCTGGGGCGCTTCTACCTGGAAACCAGCACTTTTGAGCCCCTCCACCAACACATCCCTCCGCTCCTTATAAACCTGCCTCATCTCCTCCACGCCGTGCTCACCCACTAAGGCTTCAATACCCGCCTCCTGGACGGCTTGGAAGGCCCCAGAGTCAATGTTGGTCTTCACCTTCTTGAGACCCTGAACCACAGCAGCGTTGCCCACGGCCATGCCTATGCGCCAGCCTGTCATGTTGAAGGTTTTGGAAAGGGAATGAAACTCAACAGCCACTTCCTTGGCACCCTCCACCTCCAGAAGGGAATGGGGTGGCTCGCCATAGTACATCTCGCTGTAGGCAGCATCATGACATAGGATGATGCCATGTTCCCTGGCAAACTCCACAGCCTCCTTGAAAAAGTCCAAGGGTGCCACAGCAGCCGTAGGGTTGTTGGGATAGTTCAAGAACATGAGTCTGGCCTTGGCCAACACATCACCGTGTATGGCCGAAAAGTCAGGCAGAAAACCCCTGCCCGCCACCAGGGGCACGTTGTAAGGCTCGCCCCCCGCCAAAATCGTAGCTCCGCCGTAAACGGGATAGCCAGGGTCAGGCACCAGGACCACTTCACCAGGGTTCACAAAGGCCAAGGGAACATGGCCGATACCCTCTTTGGAACCGATGAGGGTGATCACTTCGGTGGCAGGGTCAAGCTCCACCCCGAAACGGCTTTTATACCACCGGGCCACAGCTCCCCTGAAGGAGAGCATCCCCTCGTAAGAGGGATACCGATGGTGTTCGGGGTTCTCCACAGCCTCTTTCATGCGATCAATGATGGGTTTGGGCGTGGGCAAATCAGGGTCTCCCACCCCCAGGTCTATCACATCCACCCCCTTGGCCAGCTGCCGGTCCTTAGCCTCGTCCAACTGGGCAAAAAGATAGGGTGGTAGTTTCTTCAGCCTATCCGCCAACTCCACTGCCACTTGCCACCTCCTGAAAATTTCTGTTTGTCCAATACCCATGGGCCTTTGGATACCAGGGAAGCACCAAAGGGTCAAACAGGGACATCCGCAACCATAGCAGAGGTCCTCGCCAACAAAAAAGGCGGGAGCTCCAAGCCCCCGCCTGTGTCGCTTTAGCTAGCTGTGCCTACCACTCTCCCGTCTTCAGGTAGTGATCTATAGCCCTTGCAGCTTTCTTGCCGTCTCCCACAGCCAGGATCACCGTAGCTGCACCCCTGATGATGTCTCCACCAGCAAAGACCCCCTTCTTGGTGGTCTTGCAGGTCTCGGGATCGGCCACGATGTAACCCCGGCGGTTGGTTTCCATGTCCGGAGTGGTGGAGGGCACCAGAGGATTGGCCCCTGTACCGATAGCCATGACAACCATGTCTACATCCATGACAAACTCGGAACCCTCAATGGGCACGGGACGACGACGACCCGACTCGTCGGGCTCTCCCAGCTCCATGCGGATGCATTTCATGCCCTTCACCCAGCCCTTCTCATCGCCCAGTATCTCGACAGGGTTTACCAGTAGATCGAAAATGACACCCTCTGCCTCGGCGTTCTCAATCTCCTCTTCCCTGGCTGGCATCTCTGCGCGACTACGCCTGTAGACGATATGGGCCTCCTCAGCGCCCAAACGCAGGGCTGTTCTCACAGCATCCATGGCCACGTTACCACCGCCCACCACGGCCACCTTGCGACCCACCTTGATGGGGGTATCGTATTCAGGGAACAAATAGGCCTTCATAAGGTTGTTCCTGGTGAGAAATTCATTAGCAGAATAGACACCGTTCAAGTTCTCGCCAGGAATGTCCATAAACCAAGGCAATCCGGCCCCTACTCCCAGGAACACAGCGTCAAAGCCCTCCTCGTTCAGCAGATCATCCACAGTGAAGGTCTTACCTATCACCACGTCGCAGACCACCTTGACTCCCAACTTCTCAATGTAGTCCACTTCCCTCTGAACTATGGCCTTGGGCAGCCTGAACTCAGGGATACCGTAAACCAACACGCCCCCCGCCTTGTGGAGGGCCTCAAAGATAACCACCTCGTGGCCCATAAGGGCCAGGTCAGCAGCCACGGTGAGACCCGCTGGTCCAGAACCCACCACTGCCACCCGTTTGCCCGTCCTAGGAGGCAACTCGGGAACCTCTATGGCTCCCACCTCAGCCTCGTAGTCGGCCACAAAACGCTCCAACCTGCCAATGGCCACAGGAGCCCCCTTCTTATGGAGGACGCAGAGGACCTCACACTGCTCCTCCTGGGGACAGACGCGGCCGCACACAGCAGGCAGGGCGTTGGTCTCTTTGATCTTGCGGCTAGCCTCCACAAACTTCCCTTCTGTAATGAGCTTAATAAACTCGGGGATTTTCACCTCAGCGGGACACCCATCAATGCAAACAGGCTTCTTACACTGGAGGCAACGCTCAGCCTCGGCTATGGCCATCTCGGGAGTGTACCCCAGGGCCACCTCGTTAAAGTTCTTGATCCTCTCCTTGGGATCCTGACGGGGCATCTCCATCCGGTTGAGATTGAGACCCTTCTTAGGCTTCTTCTCACCAGCCATCAGCACACCCCCTGAAAGGCCTCAGGATGCTCTTCCCTGAACTTTTCCAAGGCCCGTTTCTCCTCATCAAGGTACATCTGCTGCCTTTGCATGAGCTCGTCGTAATCCACCTGGTAGCCGTCAAACTCGGGGCCGTCCACACATACGAAGCGGGTTACTCCCCCAATAGATACCCGGCAGGCGCCACACATGCCTGTAGCATCCACCATGATGGAGTTGAGACTCACCACCAGGGGTACTTTATAGGGCTCGCAGGTTTTGGCCACAAACTTCATCATGATGACAGGACCGATGGACACCACCATGTCCACTTTCTCGTCCCTGTCCAAAACCTGCTTCAAGGCATCAGTGACGAAGCCATGCATGCCGTAAGAGCCGTCGTCGGTGGTGACGATAAGCTCATCGGATATAGCCTTCACCTTATCTTCCAAAATGAGAAGCTCCTTGGTCCGGGCGCCGATAATGGAGATGAGCTTGTTGCCCGCCTCTTTCATACCTTTGGCAATGGGATAAAGGGGAGCCACACCCACCCCACCGCCCACACAAACCACGGTGCCGAAGTTCTCTATGTGGGTGGGCCGGCCTAGCGGTCCCACTACATCGGCAAAGGCGTCTCCCGGATTGAGAAGGCCCATATGAAAGGTGCTCTTACCCACCTTCTGGAAGACCAGACAGATGGTCCCCTCTTCCTTGTCCGTATCCACAACAGTCAGGGGAACCCTTTCACCATTCTCATCCACCCTCACGATGACGAACTGTCCAGGACGGTGCTTTTTGGCCACCCACGGAGCCTCCACCCACAATTCGGTGATAGTGGGGTGCCACTCCCTCTTCCTCACAACTCTGAACATAGGCCCACTCCTTTCCTCTGCCTTCTACTCAAAACCCTCTCTTTCAGAACATCGGGGCACTACTTATCTTATGAGACCCCTGGAAATCAAGGGTTTCACATTGAACACTGTTTTTTATTTACCCCTTGCTAGGGTCTCAGGCCATAGACTAGACTGAGCAAAAATGCGAAGCAGATTTCAGGAGGAGCCCATGAGAAGCGTGATCTTCGCCTTCTTCATCTCCATGACAATCCTGATGACAGGATGCACCATCCACCATTTTGTCACCCGCCCCTTTTCCCCACAGACAGAAAAGGTGGCAACGCCCCAGCAAATCACCCCTCCTCAGGAGAAGCCCTCTCCCTCAAAAACCGGAGGAGATGTGGCTACGACCGCTCCCCAGGATCAGAGCAAAGACCCTTCCTCCAACCTGGAGGAGGAGCTTTACTGGGAACGCCTCTCCAACGAAGAATTGACTGAGGAGGTAGATAGGGGAAGCGACATGGGCATCTCCATCAACAACCAGGTCGAGGCCTTCCTGGACTACTACTCAGGACCGGGGAGGAAGGTGTTTCTCAGGTACTGGCAGCGGGGAGAAAAATACATCCCCCTAGTGAAGAAAATCCTCCGGGAAGAAGGACTCCCCGAAGACCTGGCCTACCTGCCCATCCTAGAGAGTGGCTACTGGGCCACGGCCCTGTCCCCCTCCCGGGCCCTGGGATACTGGCAGTTCATCAAGTCCACGGCCCGACTCTACGGATTGAGGATAGACCCTTGGGTAGACGAAAGGATGGACATAGAAAAGTCCACCAGGGCCGCTGCCTGGTACCTTAGGGACCTGTACAACCGATTCGGCAGCTGGGAATTGGCCATAGCCGCCTACAACGCTGGTCCTGGCAAGCTCGAAAAGGCCATAGCCAGGACGGGTAGCCGAAACTTCTGGATCATGACCCGCTCCAGGCACTTGAAAAAGGAGACCAGGGAATACGTGCCCCGGTTCATGGCCATTCTCCTCCTGGTCCACAACCCAGATCTCTACAAAATCCCTGCTGTAGATCCACCATCTCCCCTGGAGTACGAGAGGGTAAAGGTAAAAGGCATGGTGAACCTGAAAAGACTGGCCCGTCTGACAGGAATACGGTACAGAACCCTCAAAAGACTAAATCCCGCCCTTAAAAAGTGGGTCACCCCTCCCGGGCCCTCCTACCTCTTGAAGGTGCCAAAGGGTTATGGACAAAAGGTGGCCAGCGTCCTATCCAGCCCCAGATACGCCGGTTCTCTCTATCCCGTGCCCGACTCCCACGGAAACAAGTGGATAAGGCACAGACTGGCCCGGGGTGAGTCTCTATACACTCTGGCCAGATTCTATGGAGTACCCCTCTCCACCTTAGTGACCGTCAACGGCATCACCAATCCCCGAAGGATCAGAGCAGGCAGGACCATTCTCATCCCCGCCACCCCCAAGAAAATCTGGCTGGCCAGGAGAAAGACGCGCCACACCCGAAAGGCCAGAGTAATAAAGACGGCCAACGGAGAGCGGCTTTATAGGGTCCAGGAGGGAGACAGCCTCTGGAGGATTGCCCGATCCTTCTCCATCCGGGTCCAAGACATTAAAAAGAGAAACGGATTAAAATCAACCAGCATAAAGCCGGGAGACCTTCTGGTAATTCCCAAACCCACTCAGGTAGCCCGCAAAACAAGCAGATCTCCCCTTCAGGTCTCCAGGGCTATGCTTAAAAGGAAAGGTGTCATTACCTACCGAGTGAAAAAGGGGGATAATCTGTGGAAGATCGCCCGATCCTTTTCCGTAGAGGTGGAAGACCTCAAAAGGTGGAACGGCCTCAAGAAAAATCTCCTGCACCCTGGAAAGACCCTGGTCATCTATGCATCGAGCAACGGAAGGAAAAAAAGTGGGACAGACCGGGACAGGAGCTAGCATGGAACAAAAAGTTTTAGAAACCCTGGAAGAAAAGATTGTAGATCTGGTGTCCAAGCTTGCCCAGGTTAGGGAGGAAAACACCAGGCTCAAAGAGAAGGTCCTTACTCTGGAGAAAGAGCTAAGGGAGAAAAACGAAATCATCCAGAGACTCTCGACCCAGAGAAAGGCCATCCAAATGAAGATAGATCGCCTCATCAGGAGGATAGAAGAGTATCAGGAGGTCCTCTCAAAGGGGGAGGAAGACCATGGCCAAAGCTGAAGTGCGGATCTTCAACAAGAATTATGCCCTGAAGACCTCCTCGGAAAGCATGGACGACCTCCTAAAATACGCTGCTTATGTGGATGAAAAGATGAAAGAAGTGGCCCAAGAGGGTCGGTTGGTCTCCACAGAGAAAATTGCCTTAGTAGCCGCCTTGAACATCGCGGCCGAGTATTTTAAGGTTAAAAAAGAACTGGAAAAACTGGAAGAGGAGATAGAGAGAAAGATAGGCCAGCTCATTCACCTTGTAGAGCAGGCTGGAGGAGAAGGAGGTCAGTGAAAGTGGAGTGGGTCCCCTGCTTTGCGCGTCAGGGGTGGCAACGACTTGAGCCCAACTTAGAATCAAAGGGGATCCTATATTCGGGGAGGATGGGTATGCCCCCTGGAGGGGAAACCCGGAAACCCTGTGCGGAACCCCACCTGGCTGGAGCCAGGTTCAAGTTCACCCACCCGCAACGGCAAAGCGGGGGACCCTTATACATAAGGAGACCCAGGGGAAGTATCTTAAAAAACATAACTGGAACATATAAGGAGACCCAACCCCTGAAGGTATCCATCCATTAGCAAAACTGACCCCCTTCTCCACGGAGGATGTCGTGGAGAAGGCCCCTTTAGCCTGGAGGCTGAGGCCCCAAAATCTGGAGGAGTTTCTTGGACAGAGGCACCTACTCTCCCCAGGTAAACCCCTCCGGGTCATGATAGAAGGAGACATGGTGAGGTCCGTGATTTTTTACGGACCCCCAGGCACAGGCAAGACCT
>QMPS01000034.1 GCA_003648675.1 Aquificota bacterium | reverse complement strand
GCTGCCCAGAGAGAAGGGCGGTAACCCCACCCGCTCAGGACCCTGGTTCGCCGACTACACCGCCGGTGAGCAGGTAGCCGTGAGCATCCTGGCTGCCTGGTACTGGAGGGACGAGTTCAGCGGCGAGGGCCAGTTCATCGAGGTTACCTCCGCCGAGGCCCTCATGGACATCCTGGATTTCGACATCACCTGGTACGGCTTCAACGCCAGTATCAAGGCCAGGACAGGGTCCTGGGATCCCAACCTGAACCAGTACGCCTGGAACCCCTGCCGGGACGGCTACATGATGATCGGTGGCCAGACCGACAGGCTCTGGTACAGGATCGGTATGTGTATCGAGAGGGACTATCCCGAGTTCGGCCGCCTCATCGGAGAGGATCCCCTCCTCAAAGAAATGGGGGCCAGGAATGCCCTGGAAGCCCTCACCAAGACCTACACCCTCACCACCAGATGGCTCAGGGAGATCTGCCGCTACGAGGCAGAGCAGAAGCTCTTGGAGTACGAGATCGCCGCTGGACCCGTTCTCTTCATTGATGAGGTCTCCGAATTCCCCCACTTCAAGTACCGTCCCTGGGTCAACACCATCGAGGGTAAGCATTATGCCGTTCTGCTCTACGCCTCCCCACCTGACGGCTTCCAGACGAGGACACCCGCCAGGGTGAAGTGGTTAGGCAGGCCTCTGGGCAAGGACAACTACGAGATCTACATAAAATATCTTGGCATAGATCAGTGGGAACTGAGAGAACTTGAGGAGAAGGGGGTAGTGTGATGGAGAAGTTTGAAAGGATACCCATAGAAGATCAGCCTGGACCCAAGAGCCAGGAGGAAATGGATGAGATGAAGATGCCCTTCGAGGAGTATTGCCGTAAGGCCTTCGACGTGGGCAACGAGTTCGTCAAGCCTACGGCCCTCAAGGGCATCCGGTGGCTGAGCACCACCATGTACATCTTCACTCCCCACTCCGTCACCAACCTGGCTGAGCTGGGGGCTGAGGTGATCAAGGTGGAGATGCCCCGAATGGGAGACCCCATGCGGCACTGCGCTCCCTTCAATGAGACCTACGTGTATCCCCTCCACGACAGCAGGCCCATGACGGGTACAGGTGTGGCCTGCTTCAACGCCAATGTGAACGAGTACTACATCTCCATGGACTACCACCGGGAAGAGATCAAAGAAGCCTTCTACTCTCTAGTAAGAATGTCTGACGGCCTCACCGAGTGCTACAGGCCTGGTACCTTTGACAGGTGGAAGCAGAGCTACCGTTATCTCCAGGAGATCAACCCCAGGTTCATCTATGTGTGGGGCGGTGGTTTCGGATACGGGCCAAAGATCTGGGGAGGTTCCTACGACATTCTGGGACAAGCCCACGCCGGTCTGGCCAGCATCACCGGTTTCCATGAGGACTTTGGCGGCCACTGTACCAAGAGCACCAACTGGAACATCGACTGGTACTCGGGCACCCAGATCACCGTGGCTATCCTGGCAGCCATTCTGTGGCGGAGGAAGACGGGTCTGGGCACCATGATTGAGTTCTCCCAGGTCCAGGCCGCCACCAGGTGTCTGGGCTACACCGTACCCCTCTACGGCAGGTTCGGCATCGTCCGCCAGAGATGGGGCAACTGGGACACCCAGCTCTGCGTCCACGGCATCATCATCTGTGGCAAATCCGACTATCCCGACGAGAAGAACCCCCAGCTCAGGGACGAGGCTCGTTACGTCATGGTCAGCGCCTTCAACGACCCCGACTTCAAGGAGCTGTGCAACGTTATCAAGCGCCCCGACCTCTATGAGAAGTACCAGAACCACAAGACCAGAGTAGAGGCAGAGGCCCAGGTGGAAATCTACCACGAGCTGGAAAAGTGGGCTGCTGACAAGAGTCGCTCTGAGGTGGTGCGAATCTTGAAGGAAGCCGGTCTGCTTGCCATGCCCGTACTCAACGACAAAGAGGTTTACGAATCTGAGCACTATAGGCAGAGAGGCACCATCAGATGGCAGGCTGATCCCTGGTACGGAGACTCCCTGGTCCACAGTACTTACAGCTGCGGTCTCATGTCCAAGACCCCCAGGAGAAAGTTCTGGGACCTCAGGGCCGTGGGCGCCGACAATATCAAGATCTACCACGAGCTCCTGGGCTATCCCATGAGCACCATCAAAGAGTGGTACGACAAGACCATCATATAGGGGGAGGGACCATGTGTGATATAATCTGGTGCAAAAAGGTAAAAGAAGACGGAACGGTGTGCAACACCGTTAACTACCTGGACCCCTTCAACTTCTGGAACTGGGAGGGGACCATTGCCTGTGCCGAGTGCGGCACGGTTTACTACATCCACATGATCCAAGGATGGATGTATAGGGGTCCCACCGAGCAGCCCCCTGGCACCAAGCCCGACATCTACCCCCTTTATGCCGATCAACCCCTAAACGGTTACACTCGCTATCTACCAGGCGTAGAGGGTAGGACCAGGCCCTATCTGTGTCTGCCCAGGGACATCTATCTGGGCAAACCCGATCCCAGGAGGTTCAGCATCAGGGGGTATCCTGTGAGGGGCTGGGCTCCCCAGCCGCCTTCCACAGGTATTGCGGGCTCCGCTGGCTTCAAGTGGGAGATCGAGAAGCTCTCCCCCGAGGTCTGGCAGGAGTTCCTGGAGAAGAAAAAGAAGGGCGAAGTCAGGGATTGGTAATTAAGGAGGGGATGCTATGGGAATTGACAGGAGCTTTTTGGATAAACCCGTCGAGGAGATGACTCCAGACGAGTTTCGGCTCATGATCCTCGAGCCGGAGAAGGACACCGACCACATCTGCTGGAACTGCAGGTATTTCAAACCCGTCATCAAGAACTCCAACTTCCCCCCGGCGGACATCATCGGATGGTGCAAAAAGATCCACTGGCCCTTCTTCTGGTGTGTGCCGGAGCACAGGATCGTGAAAAAGTGCTATGCCTATGAACCTATAAAGTAGGAGGAGAAGGGCGGGCATGGACGAGGACGTCAGGAGAGAGCTCGAGGATCTCAAAACCATGGTGCTGGCCTGGAAAGAGAGCTACATCAAGATGGCCAGAGAGAATGGGGGAGGCGAATACCTGGTGGAGGAGTACAACTCCGAGATCGAGGAGTTCGTCTTCCCCTACGTCTACAAAATTATGAAGCTCGGTGGCATGGAGATGGAGGATCTCGAGGTCTTCATACGCTTCTGCCAGCACCAGACCCTGGAGCTCCGTGAGGCCCTTATAGAGATGGGGGCAATACTGGTAGAAAAGGAGGAAAACGATGCCTGAGAGATACAGAGTGGTCTTATGTGGTTTTGACCCGATGCTCGTCAGGGGTTATGTAAAAACAGGTGCCAGGGCCCTATGGTGGTACTTGAGCAACGAGACTTTCGAGCAATACAAACCCTTGCCAGGACAGAAGGTCGAGGGTAAGCTCCTCGCCGTTTACGAGTGGGAAGGCAAAAAGGTGGCAGAGCCCAACGAGCACTTTGAGTGGGTCACCAGTAAGGAGAGTGGCTACGCCGTACTGGTTCCCCCAGAGGCCATTGTGAAATATGAGCTCACCGCCTGGCACTACCTGGAACTCATCGTCGAAAGAGTAGGTGGCCAGGAGGTATACCCTGGCGAGGAGAAGGCCTTTAAGTTATGGCCTTTTGAGACCATGGGCAAAGTCCACCCCTACCGTCTAGATTACATTCCACCGGTGGACTAAAACAAAAATGGGCGGGGGGCACCCCCCGCCCACTCCAAACAACAAACTCCAAACAACCGACATGTACCCTTGACTAACGGTGTGTGCACCCTTAAAACCACTTGCAATCCAGAGAGGAGAAGAGCATGAACCAGGAGCCTATGGAAGGTCCCCGAGCAACAGACTGGCAATCCCTTCAAGAAGCACTAGGACTCTCCCATCCCTTTTTTAAACAATGCCTCTTTTTAGAAGGGTACGACATATCCTCCAACATTTACGCCATAGTGGGAGACTATATTTCCCTGATAGACCCAGGAAACGACTACACCGCCTTTATCCAGCTCTTTGAGAAGGGCCATAAACCTTATGACATCAAAAAGATCGTCATCACCCACGGTCATCCCGAACACGTCATGGGCATCTTCGAGCTCTTCAGATATCCCAGCTTTCAGCAAAAAGGAGAATTAGAACTCTTCCTCACCGAGACCTCTCCCGAGTCTCTGAAAGAAATGGCCCAGGAGTTTGGCTGCAAAATCACCCAGGTCCAGAATGGGGACATTCTGAACCTCAGCGGCTTCGAACTGGAAGTAATCCACACCCCCGGCCACACTATGGACAGCATATGTCTCTATCACGCCCCCACCAAATCCATATTCACAGGAGATACCGTCATCCCCTATGCTGTACCTTCCCCTGATCCCACCGCCGGAGGAAGGGCGGACTACTACCTTCTGTCCTTAAGGATCCTGTTCAATATGGACATCAAACACCTGCTACCCGGGCACGGTCCCCCTGTTCCAGAGAATGCCAAAAAAGTTATGGAAGGCTCATATGCAGGGGCCATAAAACAGATAATTGGATTGAAGACCCCCTGGCTCGAAGGAGCCAGCCATCTAGCCAAAAAGGGTTATTTGGCGGAAGCCGCCTTCTGCTGTGACATTGAACTGAAGGAAGATCCCAACAACCTCAAGGCTTTGGAGCTCAAAGCCTCTTGTCTTAGCGACATGGGACGGTTTGAAGAAGCCTATGAAATCTTCGACCGACTTTCTAAAGAGATTGGGAGCTACACCTTTGCTACCATGGGTAAAGGATACTCCCTTTTAGGCATGGGCAAATACAAAGAGGCCATCATCCACTTCAACAAGATCCTGAAAAAGAACCCCGCCCACAAAATGGCCAAAATCTACAAGGGAATAGCTCTCTACCTTTCAGGGAAACAAGAGGAAGCCCTCCAGATTGACGAATTTAAAGAAGAATTCGTAGCCAGGTTCGTAAAAGAGATGGAAAAGGGGGCCCAGGAAAGGGGAAAGGAAATCCAATGAGAGAAACACCCTACTCAAACACTTACCCATCCTTTAGTAAAAGGTGCCCCTCTAACTGCCTTTTCAAACATTCACAGGAGGAAGTGGGATGCCCAAATTTGAAAAATTAGAATTTTACTATAGCAGCAAGACTCAACCCGACCCCCGATATCCCTGTGACATCCAAAAAGCCCTAGCAGACCTGGACAAACTGGCAGAAAGGGGGTTTGACGCCAGGGCTATAGATGTAGAAGAGCTGAGGGACGTCTTCAGGGCCTACCACAAAGCTGTCTCCGGTCCCGATCCCGAGGAAAAATCGGTGCTCAACGATGTAAAAGGAGCCAGCTACAGCGAATTCTTTGGCAGAACCATCCCCGCCCTCCTGTGTTACTCCAAAGCCAATGATAGAGCCCCCAGTCGGGTCTTTCCCAGAATAGACAAAGAAAAACTGATAACCGTAAACGACGCCTTGGAAGCCATTTTAGGAGAAACAGGGGTGGTATGAACTCTCGATCGTCAAGGCTCCAGAAGCCTTAGACTCTCCCGCCACCTTTCGAAGTAGGGAGAAAGGATTTTTGACGCCTCCTTCGCAAGCCCCCTTTTGGCCGCCTCCATGAGGGCGTGGGTGAAAAGAATCCAGCTTTCAGCCACCTCCCCCACCAAAGTCCCCCTCATATACCGAAACTCCACCGTGCCCCTAAACCAGTAAGAATGAAGGTTGAGACCGTGATAGCGAGTCTCGTTATACCTTTCGTTCCTCTGGGAATCTTCTTCATTTCCATACCATATCACTTGAAGACACCGGGTGGATATGCACTCCTCTTCAGAACAACCGCCTAGCAGCTCCACCAACTTTGGAGGAAGAGGCCTACAGGACTTTCCCACCCTCTTCTCGTTGTTGGGAATGGCCTCGTATATCAAGGGCTCCCAATCCAACACGAGTTCCAACAAGGCCCTTAACTCCTGGCATCCGAAGTCCGCAGCATCATGGTGGACATGGAGGCCACAACTCTCATTAACCCTAGCGCCATGGGCCTTGAGGATTCTCAAGGCCTGCCTTACCTCATAAAGACCTCTGGCACCCACCAAACGAGGGCTCAGCATCTCTATACCGCCACCACCCATAATAGAGTGGTCCTCCACAAAACGCCAGGAATCTTCCTCCCTTCCCAGCTTCAGACCAGCCCCTCGAAAGGCCTCGCTCATCTCCTGGGGAAGACGATAAGGCGGCATGACACCGTCATCTATGGGAAGAAAAAAGCCATAGGGGAAGCGAAAGACTTCCACCTCTATTCCAAATGTCCTCTCTGACAGGAGGTGCTCCATAAATTTCCTTGAATAGCCCCCCTCATCACAATTTTCAACTCCCCAGGCCTAAAAGGAGCCCACTGAGAAGTCAAGAGAAGAGGTGTAGAAGAAATGAGAAGGGCAGAAGCACCCTCAAAGACCCAGTGACAATAGAACATACTCTCGTGTCCTCCGTAAAAAGCCAGAAGCAAAGAAGGAGAGCAAAGCACAAAGTTAAGTTTCTTACTCTCTCTCCAAAGACAACGAACCAACTCCCAAACCTGGACGGTGAGATCCTTCCAAGGTGGCGCCCTGTCACCAAAGATGCGCCACAGTCCATTCAAGATCCAGCAGAAGACCCGTTCTGTGTCGGTCTCCCCTACAGGTTGGAAAGGACCCCGAAGAGATTCGGTAGGCCAATCCACATTCCCGTGGTGAACGAAGGCCCAAGACATACCCCACATTTCTCTAACGAAGGGATGGGTGTTGGCAAAGGAGACCGTACCCTTTGTAGCCCTGCGCACATGAAAAACGGCTTGATAGCTCTTCAACCCACCCCTGTCCATCACCGCTCTGAGAAAGGGACTCTCCCTGGCGTACTCCGGGCCCTTGATCAACAAACAATCATCGTCTACATAGCAGGCCAACCCCCACCCGTCTCTGTTATATGTATCCGGCATAGGGGGGAGGAAGAAGTACTCCATGAAGTCCCTGATCTGTACAGGCCTAGAGGCCGACAGGGCAGCGATACGACACATGCCCACCTACCTTTTTGACCATTATGCCCCCACCGCCTCAGCCCTTCAAGTATCCTTCGAGAAAATCTTTAATGCGCATTGCAAGCACAGGGGTGATCCCCGGAACCGAAGCTAAGTCATCCACGGAGGCTTCCGCTATGGCGTCCAGGCTTCCAAAAACCTGTAGCAACCTGCGACGCCTAACAGGCCCCACTCCCGGTATCTGCTCCAACAACGATGTAAGCCTCTCTTTACCCCTTTTCCGCCG
>QMPS01000033.1 GCA_003648675.1 Aquificota bacterium | reverse complement strand
TGTATCTGGCTATACTTGGATGGCCATTCATCTCACCGCACAGATAGAGTTCTTGAGATCAGCGCTCTCATAAACACCAGTTTTAATCGCACATGCTTCGCATACACAATCGATTATTCCCGCCTTGTCATAAAGTAAGTGAGAACTCCTCACCCTCCTCATCGTTATCATTACACGTTCAAGTTGTAAACCATAAATCGCAAGTTGCACTCTTCTTATGCGTTCTAAAATCGTCTTCAAAAAGGGTACGGGTTTGAAAAAGGGTACCGAAGGGAAATATCTTTAAAAGTGTCTCATTGTAGGAGAATGGGAGATGGAATCCTCAAGATGGGAGGCGTTATTTAGAGAGGATCCCGTGCTATGTGCCCAGTGTGGAGGGTTATGCTGCAAGTCTTATCCTGGAATGTACCTGGACCCTTCTCAGTTCGTGCAGGCGTGGGAACTGGAAGGGAAAAAATGGAAACTAGTTGAGGTGTTGGAAGCCTGCCACCTAAGCTTGAAGGTCTGTATGGGAATACCCATTCCTTTACCCAAGTTTTTAGCAAAGGGGTGCGTCTTCTTAGGAAAGGATGGGTGCCTTCTTCCCCGGCATAAGCGTCCTTTGGAATGCCTTCTGCTGATACCCAAGGTCGAGACACTTCTGGAGGGTGAGATCAGGTGCGTTCTCCCTCAAGGGGTGGACTTTTTGAAATGCTTTGACTGTTGGAAGGAGTTTTACCAGGAGAGAAATCTGTGGGAAGAGGCCTTGCTTGTGGCTGAGACCCTTGATCCACTTGGCAATCCCGTTGTTTAGTTGTTTAATAGCCAAACCAATGACGTGGAGAGACCTTATAGAGAACCTGGAACTTAAAGAGCCCGTGCTCCTAGGGAACCTTATGGTGGTCCCACTGGAGGGCTCCCTGAATAGTAGGGAGTTTGGACTCCTCCATCTCGCCCTAGAAGAGGGGAGAGCCAGAGTGAGGGAACTGGGCATGGTGGAAAAGGTCTTGGTAGAGAACCCCTCCCTAGACGACCTCTTCGTCTTGGAAGGGGAAGAGTTGCTAGGGGCTCGTCAGGACAGAGTGGCCGTCTCGTCAGCCGTGATCCCCGCCCGAGAAGAGCTGGAGCTGCCCGTGGTCTGCATAGAGGAGGGGAGATGGGCTGGTGATGAGCCCCTCTTTCGTGGCGGTTATGTGGCCCACCCCCGCTTAAGAAGCCTCATCACCCTCTCCATCAGAGGCAGCGGAAAAGTGGACCAACAGAAAGTATGGAGGGAAGTGGAGAGAAAACTCACTTCCTTAAAGATCTCGTCAGCCACGGGCAGCCTGCATCACTCTTTCACCTATCAAGAAGGGACCTTGGAAGAGCTTTACGGTGGATGGAATCCTGGAGAACGAGTGACTGGGGCGATGGCCTTCACTCCCAAGGGCCTCCTGTGCTGCGATATTTTGGCCAACCCCTCCCTCTTCTCAGGAGAGTGGCCTGGCCTACTAAAGGGTTACGCTCTAGATGCCCTGGAAGAACGGATCAGGGGCAGAAGGGGAAAAATGAACTGGCAGAGGATAGCAGAGAGATGGGAAAGGGTGGGAAAAACGAAGCTGGTGCGAAGACTATCCTCCAGAGGCAAAGGAGAGGAATGGCTCCTCGAAGGCCCAGGAGAAATAGGAAGGGCCCTCATCACGGAAGACGGTCTGATCTACGCTTCCATCCACCCTGCCTAGTGACATGCCCTTTGCTCGCCTAGGGAGATACGAAGTCAAAGGATGGCTAGGAGGAGGCCGCTTTGGCGACGTCTACCTAGCCCTTGATCCCCTCACGCAGAGGGAAGTGGCCGTCAAAGTGGTGCGGTTTCAGGGGGATGCCACGCCATACCTCGAAGAGGTGCGGAACCTGGCTCGCCTGGACCATCCTGCCATTGTCCGCTTCTACACAGTGGATCTACTGGAAGGCAGGTTACTCATTATCACCGAAGTGGTGAAAGGAGAGAGTCTCCGAGAAGTACTCAACAGAGGCAGGATGAGCAGAGAAAGGGCCCTGGAAGTGGCAGGCCAGCTCCTGGACGCCCTGAATCACGCCCATGAGAGGGGAGTGGTGCACAGGGATATAAAACCTGAAAACGTCATGATCACCCCAGAGGGAAAGGTGAAGGTCCTGGATTTCGGCCTCTCTCGCTTAGCCCAAGGAGACTTGAGCATGAGCATGGGAGGCACCCCCGCCTATATGGCCCCGGAGAACTGGAAGGGGATTTTCACCCCGGCCTCGGACCAGTGGAGCGCCGCCGTGGTCATTCTGGAAATGCTCACGGGATTGAATCCCTTCGCCGGCGATACCCTGGAGGAGGTTCGTAACAAAACCCAACAGGGGGTGAAAGAGGGGAGGCTCACATCTCTGCTACCCCAGGACTTAGTCCAACCCCTGCTCCGGGCCCTTGCTCCTGAACCAGAGGAGAGATTTCCCTCCTGCAAAACCTTTCTGGAGGAACTGGTGAAGGGTGAAGGGGAGAAGGTAGCTCTGGTAGTCCGCCCTTTGGAGAAGCCTGAGGGGTTACCACCCCTTACTCGTGAACAACGCCAGGCTGTGGAGGACCTTTCTCCCCGGATCTTGGTGACAGGAGGTCCGGGCACAGGAAAAACCACCGTCCTACTGGCCAGGGCCCTCCATCTTCTAAGAAAAGGAGAAGCCCCTGAGAGCATAGCTCTACTCACTTTCTCCTTCAGAAGTTGGAAAGAGATGGAAGCCCGATTAGAGCAGACTTTGGGAGAGAAATACAGGGGAATATGGCTAGGCAACTTCCACCAAATAGCCTTCAGGGTAGTGAGCCGTTTTGGCCATCTCCTGGATCTGCCCCGGGAGTTCTCACTAGCCCTTCCAGCCCAACAGGAGAGAATCGCCCAAGAAGCAGCCGTAAGGGCTGGCGGGGAAAAGGCCTCTCGTGAGATTCTCAAGGCCTTCTCACAGGCCAGGATCTGGGGAACACCCTGGGAAGAGGTGGCTTCAAAGGCCACGGGAAGATGGAGGGAGATGCTGGAGAGCTTTGAATACCACTACCTTCAACTCATCCGGGATAGGGGAGTGCTGGGATACGAGGATGTCCTCTACTATGCACTACGACTCTTAGAGATGGAAGAGGTGGCCACCTTTTACCGGGAGAGGCTGAACCACATACTGGTGGACGACGTCCAAGACTTGGACAGGTGCCAAATCGCTTTGGTAGAAGCTCTAAGCCAAGGAGGAAATCTCTTTCTGGTTGGAGATGACGATCAGGCCATATACCAATGGAGAGGAGCACATCCCTCCTACATAAGAGGATTAAAAAACAGGGGCTTCACCCACCACAGACTCAACCAGACCTTCCGTCTCCCACCTGAATTTCGTGAGATGGCCATCTCTCTCATATCCAAGAATAGAGAACGGATGCCCAAACTCTACTGGACTTCCAGGGAAGAGGGTAGAGCCAGACTAATCGTCCAGCCCCTAAAAACCCCCAAAGACGAAGCCGAATACGTAGCTGACATGGTGGAAATCCTCCGGATAAAAGAGGGCTACAGCTACAGCGATTTCGCCATCCTATACAGGGTGAAGACCAGGGGCAGACTCATAGAGCAGGTGCTAAAAAAACGAAAGCTACCCTTCACCCAAGAGGGAGGCAGAACCTTTCTAGACAGGGAAGAAGTCCGGGTCCTTCTGGATCTTCTGGCCTTTCTGGCCCGTGGCAAGAGCGCCACCATCCAAAAGAGACTTTTGAAAGGAGCTTCCCCTTTGTTAGGCGGAAGAGATAGAGCCGTCCAAGAATTGGAAAGGACGCTGGGCGCCTTGGAGCCCCAAATGAAGCCTTCCCAGGCCTTGGAATTGGGTATGGAAACGCTAAACAGACTCATGTCCCGAGCAGAGAATTCTCTTCTGGTGACCAGAATGGAGGCCATGGAGACCCTTTTAAAGAAAGCAAAGGAATTCGAGGAGTCGGCTAGGAGCCCTACTGTGGCCAACTTCTTAAAATATATCAGATTCCTCAGAGATGCAGGGTTGGCTGGCGGAGAAGAGGGAATAAGGCTCCTCTCCGTCCACGGCGCCAAAGGACTGGAGTTTCCCGTGGTTTTCGTTGTGGGAATGGTTGAAGGTGAATTCCCCCTAGCCAGGGCCTTGGGCGTCCCCCAGGAGATGGAGGAAGAGCGGCGACTGTGTTACACCGCCGTCACCCGGGCCACAGAGGTCCTCTTCATCACCTACTACCGATATTCATCTTCCCAGGCTAGGTTCCAAGAGACCCCTTCCATCTTCATCAAAGAGATGCTGGGAGTGGGGTAGGGGAGCCATCTCCCCTTTCTTGACTTAATCTCTGGCCAAACCTATCTTTAACCTCGGCATGAAGGTCTTCGTCAAAACATACGGCTGTCAGATGAACGTCCACGACTCGGAGAAGCTTCTGGGGGTTCTGGCCACCATAGGCTACAATCCCGCTTCGTCCGAAGAAGAAGCCCACCTAGTGATCCTGAATACCTGCGCCGTGAGAGAAAAAGCGGAGCACAAGGTCTATAGCGAGCTAGGAAGACTCAAGAAGCTGAAAAAAAATGGTGTGGTCATCGGGGTATGTGGCTGTGTGGCCCAGAAAGAAGGAAAGGCTCTGCTAGAGAGGATGCCATTTGTGGATTTCGTTGTTGGCCCCAGAAATATTTATTCCTTACCCCAGGTGCTGGAAGAGGTGAAGCTGGGGCACCGGGTGGTGAAGACCCACCTCAACGGCTCATGTATCACGTCCCTGGAACTTCCCATTCTCCGCCAAGACCCCTATCGAGCCTACGTGACGGTGATGGAGGGCTGTGACAATTTCTGCGCCTACTGCGTGGTACCCTACACCAGGGGCAGGGAGATAAGCAGGCCCAGCTCCGAAATCGTAGAAGAGGTGAAAAGGCTAGCAGACCAGGGCTACCTGGAAGTGACCCTTCTAGGTCAAAACGTCAACTCTTACGGTAAAGGGCTGGGCGAGAAGATAGATTTCCCAGGGCTATTAGAAAGAGTACACCAAGTGGAGGGTATCCGTTGGATACGTTTCATCACCTCCCATCCCCGAGACTTCTCTGAAAGGCTGGTGAAAACCATAGCCGCTCTACCCAAAGTGTGTGAATACATCCACCTCCCCGCCCAGGCAGGCTCCAACAGAGTACTGGAGAGAATGGGCAGAGGTTACACCAGAGAAGAGTACCTAGACAAAGTGGCCATGATTAGAGAGCACATACCAAAAGCGGCTCTAACCTCCGACTTCATCGTGGGCTTTCCGGGAGAGGAAGAGGAGGATTTCCAGCTGACCTTGGATCTGGTGGAAAGGGTACGTTATGAAGGCATCTTTGCCTTTCGATACTCGGTGAGAAAGGGCACCCGAGCCGCACAATGGGAGGACAACGTGCCCCTATCCGAGAAAGGCCGAAGGCTCAGCCAACTTCTTCAGCTCCAGGACAGAATTACAGAGGAGGTGAGTAGAACCTATCAAGGAAAAGAGCTAGACGTCCTCTTCTACTCTTGGAGGGACGGCGTACTGGAAGGAAGGACCAGAACCAACAAGATTGTGACGGTCCTTGGAGACAAGCGACACCTGGGGGCCATAAAGAAAGTGAAAATAGAAGAGACCAGAATGTACCAGCTTTTGGGTACCCTGGCACAAGGAGGTGAGAGTCTATGATTCGCATGAAGGTGGCCAAAATCATCCTCGATCCCGTCACCAATTCACCAATCGTGATACTGAAGGATTTAGAAGAGAGAAAAGCATTACCCATCTGGATCGGGCTCTTCGAGGCCAACGCTATAGCCATGGAGTTGGAAAAGGTGGTCACTCCAAGACCCATGACCCACGACCTCATCAAAGGCATCCTGGAGTCCCTCTCTGCCGAAGTGAAGAAAATCGTGGTAGACAATCTGGTGGAGAACACCTTCTACGCAACCATCTACCTTTCTACCCCCGAGGGACAGGAAGTTCAGATAGATTCCAGGCCCAGCGATGCCATAGCTTTGGCTCTGAGGACCAATGCTCCCATCTATGTAAAACAGGAAGTAATTGCCAGGGCCAAAAGCTTTGATCTCACCCAGGAAAGTGATCTTTTAAGGGAGTGGCTGGAGAGTCTAGACCCAGAGGACTTTGGTAAGTATAAAGTCTGAGTATGGAGGACAGCCACCGTAGTGCCAGGGTGAAGAGGGAGGGAGACCTCCTGTCTATCCTGGCCCATATCCAGGAACTTTCGTCCCCCCGAGAAATTCTCTCCGTTCTTCTCAGGAGGACTGTCGAGAGCTACGGATTTCTATCGGGTTGGTTCTCCATCTTTGAAGAAGGGGAATGGCACCTGGTAGACAGCTACCCTCCTCTGGAAGCCCAGCGGGAAACCTCCCTGTTATCCTTACTCTCATCCTTGGAAGAGGGGAAAGGAGCCAAGACTTTAACGAGGAAAGACCACTTTTTCGTGGTAGTACCCGTCAGGACCAGATGGGCCCTCAGAGGAGCCCTCATCCTAAAAGGGTCCTCTCGTCCCGGTGAGGATCTTTTAAGAATTCTGGAGATTCTGGGCGTGGCCACAGGTGGCTGCATGACCAGGTGTGAGAAGCACATATCTCGCTTGAAGGGTCTGAGCTTCCTTGTGAAGGCCGAAAGAAGAGGAAGAAACCTCCTCGTGCTGGAGGATCTCTCAGAGATAGAAGAACGGGTGGAGAAGGACTGTAGAGAACTGGTGGAGTGCCAGGGCGTGCTACTGGCTCTAGTGGAGGAGAACGAAATCCGTTTCCTAAAGCCTGTAGGAGAAGAAATGAAGTCTCTAGCCCGTAGAATCCTCTCTTCCAAGAAGGAGATCTTCTGGGAAGGTAAAGGGCTCTTTCCCCTACTATGGGAGGACAAGGTCAGAGGCCTCCTTCTCCTAGAAGGAACAGAAGACCTCCTAAAAAAGCAGGGCAAAAAGGGTGTGTTGGATATCTACACCTCCTCCCTGGCCCAGTCCATACACCGGGCCATGGAAACCCGTCTCCTAAAAGAAAGATACAAAGGAATAGTGACTAGCCCTCTCCTCTGTGTTTTCCAGGTCGACCCTGAAGGCCGCATCTCTTTTATCAACGGCTCCTTAGCCCTAACCCTGGGGTATCCTTTGAGAGAAGCCAGGGGATTGGTAGGAAAACCCTTCCATCAGCTGGTTCACCCTTCGCACCAGGCCATGATCATGGAGAAGCTGAAGGCCCAAATGAAAGAGGAAGGGGGACCAGAAATACACCAGATCACCATGGCAGACAAGGAGGGAAGCCCTGTCCCTATGATGGTGAGTACGGTCCCTATAGCCC
>QMPS01000032.1 GCA_003648675.1 Aquificota bacterium | reverse complement strand
CAGAGAATCGGGCCGTCCTGGTGACCAGGGGTAAAAAGGGGATGGCTCTGTTCCTGGCATCAGGCGAGGTCTACCACATCCCCATTTTCGGTACCGACGAGGTGGCCGATGTGACGGGGGCAGGGGATACGGTGATAGCCACCTTTACCCTGGCCTTGGCGGCCGGGGCCAGCTTCCTGGAGGCGGCCCGTCTGGCCAACTATGCCGGAGGAATTGTGGTGATGAAGAGTGGTACGGCCACCGTCTTTCAGGGGGAGCTTTTGGAGGCGGCCAAGAGCCAGTATGAGAAGGAGCAGTGAGAAGGTAAAGACTCTGGAGGAGTTGGAATCCCTTCTGGAAAGGGAGAAGGCCCGGGGACGGGTGGTGGTCATGGCCAACGGGTGCTTTGACCTCCTCCACGTGGGCCATGTCCGATATCTGGAGGCGGCCAGGGAGCACGGTGATCTCCTGGTGGTGGCCGTGAACTCTGACGAATCCGTCAGGAGGCTCAAGGGTCCCGACAGGCCCATGGTGCCCCAGGAGGAGAGGTTGGAACTAGTGGCGGCCCTGGCAGCAGTAGACTACGTCTTTCTATTTGAGGATCCCACCCTGGACAGGATTCTCCTCAGGTTGAAACCTCACATTCAGGCCAAAGGCACTGACTACACCGAGGAGACGGTGCCTGAGAGAGATACGGTCCTATCCTATGGTGGAAGGGTAGTGATTTGCGGGGACCCCAAAGACCATTCGTCTACGGAGATGATTAGGCGATTAGTGCCTTGATCGGTCCCGGAAGCTCTTTATGAAAATCCCCACAGTCTCTGGGTCTAACTGCTCCCCGGCCACCTTTTCTAGGACGGAGGGGGTTCCCTTTTTGTCAAGAGATTTGTTTCTACAGACCATCGGACTCCAGAGATATTTGGCTTTGGATGGTTGTTATATGGGGGGCAGAGTGTACGGCTTTCTTTTCTTCCCCAAGGCCGGGGAGGTGGAGCACACCGAATTCCCCGTTTCGATAGATGATTTGTAAGACCTCTTTGTGATACCGCTATTCTCACCTATTAAGCTTAACTTTGCTTTCACTTGTTCCTCCGTTGGTCAGTGCTAGGGTATTAAAGGCAAGAAACAATAGGGTTAGTTTTACTTTTGCACTGCGCCGGTTATAAATAGCGAAAATTCACGATGGGTTGGAGATCGAAGGGGTGAGGTCTTGGAGCACGGGAGCGGAGACGAGCTGGCGAAGCGTAAGATAAAAAAACCTAAAGGCTTAAAGGAGGCTTTTAAAGCCCTTCTCTCCTTAGAGGCACCCCCTAAAACCAAGGCCAGGGCCTTTGCAGTGGGGGTTTTCGTCGCTTTTACCCCCACCTATGGTCTGCACACCGTGACCGTAATTCTCTTTTCCTGGCTTTTTCGGTTGCCCTTTTCCATAGTGCTTCTGGGTTCTTTGGTGAACAACCCCTGGACCTTCTTTCCCATTTACGGGGGGTCCTATATGGCAGGTCGGTGGCTCCTCTCCCTTTTTCCTGCTATCTATTCTCCCGTGCCCTTCCGCTTTCTGGCCCAGCAGTTGAAATCCTTTACATGGAAGGAATGGTTTACCAAGGCTCCAGCGCTCTTCTTGAAGGAAGGTTTGCCATTTGTGGTAGGGTCCTTGGCTTTGGGAGTGGTGGCCGCTGTGGTATCTTACTTTGTGGTGTTATGGTTATTGAGGGTGGGGGAGAGAAGAGGGGTCCCAAGAGATGGGGAGCCCTTTTAGATGGAGAAGGGAGGGAGAAGTATGGTGGTGGAGATTCCCAAGGGGCTGGTGAAAGCCTTGAATGATGCCCGAAGGGTGGCCGTCCTCACTGGGGCTGGGGTGTCTGCCGAGAGTGGGGTGCCCACCTTTAGGGGGGAGGAAGGACTATGGCGGAAGTATAGCCCCCAGGAATTGGCTACTCCTCAGGCTTTCGCCAGAGATCCTAAGTTGGTGTGGGAATGGTACGACTGGCGCCGGGGGCTCATAGCCCCACTAGAGCCTAATCCTGCCCATAGGTTTATAGCCCTTTTGGAGAGGAGAGTCCCTCAGTTTCTCCTCATTACCCAGAACATTGACGGTCTTCATCAGAAGGCGGGGAGTAAGAGGCTAGTGGAGCTTCACGGGAACATCTGGAAGGTGAGGTGTACCAGGGAGGGCACGGTGAAAGAAGATCGGAGGGTGCCTCTCCCGGAGATACCTCCCAGGTGTGAGAGCTGCGGAGCATTGCTCCGCCCCCACGTAGTTTGGTTCGGCGAATCTCTTCCTGTTGATGCTTTGGAAGAGGCCATGGAGGCGGCGGAGAACTGTGATCTTTTCCTGGTGGTGGGGACTTCTGGAGTGGTCTATCCTGCTGCTGCCTTACCCCAGGTGGCTCGGTCCCATGGCGCTTTAGTTGTGGAGAGCAACCCTGAGGAGACTCCTTTAACATCTCTAGCTACATGGTCTTTGCAGGGGAAGGCGGGGGAGGTGGCCCAAAGGCTTGCCCGGGAAATGGGCTGGAAGGACGAGGGATGAAGGTTCAAGGTTCGAGGTTCAATTTTCAGCCTTTTGGATAGAAACCGCTTTTTGGGTTACAAAGCCCTAGTTCAATCTCTAAGACCTTGAACTTAGAACGTTGAACGTTGAACTTAAAGTCCTGCCAGCCATTTCCCCATGCTTTCCATGGCTCTGGCCAAAGGAGGAGGCACCGTCTCCCCCCAGGTGGGCGTTAGGTCCAGAATCCACTCTTTCCACATGAGGAACTGGTGGTGGAGGGAAAGGTCCGGGTCTTGGAAGGTGGTGCGAAAAAGTAGGGTCCCTTTTTCCAGGTTCAGGTAGATCCTCTCCACTTTAAAGAAGCTTTGGCCTTCGGGGCGGAGGGTCCAGGGCTGGAATGCTTCCATAACCTCTTGGGGGTTGTTTACTTTGGCCTTCACTGGGTATTGGAGGTAAGGGAACCTGGGATCCATAGCGGAGGGAGTTTCTCTCTTGATAAAGGCCATTTTGTGGATGGCCAGGCCCATGGAGATCCATTTTCTCAGATATTTGGTGTCTATCTCCTCTGGAGACTCCCCTTCTTGGAAGCAGGGGGATGCGGAAAAGAGGATTCTCATCTGTTGGGCGTACTCTTCGTGGTCTGTGGCTAGAATCACCCTTCCTCCTCTCCTCAGTTTTTCCGCCAGGGTTTGGACGAAAGGAGCCTGGATGAGGCGTCGGGAGGGTCTCTTGGGCCACGGGAAGGGGAAGAGAATGTAGAGGGCGTCTATGCTCTCCGGGGGAAAGAGCCATTTAACGGCCCAGCCTCCCGGCGCTTTGAGGATGATATGGGGTCCTTTCCCTCTCAACCGGTTGAGGGCCCGTTTTATGGCCCAGTTGGATATCTCTATACCCACTGCGGCCTTTCCCTGCCCCACCAGCCTTTCCAAGAACTCTCCGTTGCCGAAGCCTATCTCTACATCTACCCTTTCATGATCTTTTAAAAGCCTTCTAAGTCCCCCTCCTTCCAACCATCTTCGGGGGGTGGCATAGGTTGGGGGGGGAGTTTTGGGTCTGGCCTTTGGATCCAGGGTGGAGTGGATCACCTCTCCCCCTACCTTCTGGGCTAGTCGGTTAAGGATGACGTGTACCTCGCCTAGGTCTAGAAAGTGGGCTCCTTTGTCTAGGCGTAGGAAAGTGTTTTCTCCTCTTGGGAGGAGGATTATGGGGTAGGTACCTTCCTCCCCCCGGACGAGGAGGAGGGCCTCTTCCCGGCCCAGGAAGAGGTTTTCACCCTGGAGGTTGTCTAGCACCTCTTTAAAGCATTTTTTTAGCGTGATATGAGGCATAGGCAGAATCTTTAACGGGGACTCCAAAAAGTCGCAAGCCTTTTTGGGGTGGGTGAGTTCCGAGGGGAGGTGAAGCCTTTGGGCATTTTCAACCGGGGAGGAAAGGGGCCCAAAGAGGCCAAGAAGTGGGAGAAGGAGATCAAGAAGGGCAAGGGGGGATGGGACCCCTACTTTTCTTTGATCAGGTTTTACCATGAGGTGGGGGACCGAGAGAAGCTCTCTGCCCTTTTGGAAATGGCCTCTCAGCCTTCTTTGAAGAGGGCGTTGGAGGCTTATGTGGCGTATATGGAGGGCCGTTCCGAGGATGCTAGAGTGGTATTGGAGGGATTGGAGGAGGACAGGAAAGAGTCTCGGGCCTGGGTGGCCTTTCTTCACGGGTTGTTGGGAGAGACCCAGGGATTCAAGGAGTGCCTTTCTCTGTATCCCCGCCATCCATGGTCCCGTGAAATAAAGCTCCTAATGGGTCAGGCCTTCTTGGAGGAGGGTGTGGGGGAGGAGGCTCTGGGTTACCTCATGTCCCTGGAGTCGGATCGTGACCCCCAGGTCTATCTCCTCATGGGCAAGATCTACCACCAAATGGGCAACCTCCTGGCTGCCAGGAACTATCTGGATCGTGTCCTTTCTGGGGGTAAGGGTGAGGAAAGGAAGGAGGCTGCAGCCCTGGTGGCCCGTCTGGCCAGGCAGAAGGAAGAGTGGGACAAGGTGGCTTCGGCCTTGAAGGTCCTCCTCCAGGGGGCCTCGGGTGAGGAGGCCTTGAACCTCAAAAAGGAGTTGGTCGAGGCCTACATCAAAGGGGGCCGCGTTAAAGATGCCCGTAAGGTCTTGGAGGAGTTGGAAGATGTCAGTGACTTATGGGCGGCGATGGCCCGGGTCTTGGAAGAGCGGAGGGACTGGAGGGAGGCCCTGGAGGCCTGGGACAAGGTGGGTGGTCCCCGGGGAGGCCTGGGGAAAGGACGAGTCCTTTTGGCCATGGGAAAAACGGCCCAGGCCAGGGAGGCTTTGGAAAAGGCCCTGGAGGGGGAGACCCGGGAAGAGGCCCTTTACTTAATGGCCCAAGGGGCTTGGGAGGAGGGGGATGCAGACGGATGTCTGAAGCTGCTCCGGGAGATAGACGAGGAGGTTCTCAGAAGTTTGCCCCAAGCGGCCCACCTTTTGGCCCGGGCGGCTTTGGAGACCGGTGAGGTAGAGGAGGCGGCCCGGTGGGCCTTGGAAGCTTTCCAGGCTTTACCTTCTGACGAGCGGAGGCAGGTGAAACCCACCTTGAAGAAGATCCGCAGAGCCCTGGAGGGGACCCCCGAGGCTAAGAAGTGGGTGCCTCTAGTAGAGGAGGCCCTTAAGGAGTCCCCCTTCTTCCAGCGCCTGAAGGAGGGGCTCCTCAAGAGTCGCCAGGGCATAGCCAAGAAGCTGGAGGAGACCCTGGGCCTCAAAGGGGATGTGACCCGTGAGGATTTGGAGAGGATAGAAGAGGTGCTCATCTCTGCTGACGTGGGGGTAGAGACCACGGAGAAGCTTATCAAGGCCTTGGAGAAGAGGATGGCCCGGGGAGAAGTGCGGGGCAAAGAAGGTATCATGGTGGCTCTGAGGGACGAGATTCTGCGTGTCCTTCAGCATGCCCAGGGCAGGTTAGAGGTAGGACCACCCCCTTGGGTAATTATGGTGGTTGGGGTGAATGGTACGGGCAAAACTACCACTATCGCTAAACTGGCCAGAAGATTTGCTAATGAAGGTAAGAAGGTTCTCTTGGTGGCGGGAGACACCTTCCGGGCTGCAGCCATAGAGCAGCTGGAGATCTGGGCTGATCGGGTAGGAGTGCCCCTGGTGAAGCATCAGCCTGGCTCCCATCCTTCAGGGGTGGTCTTTGATGCTATCCAGGCGGCCAAGGCCCGGGGGTATGAGGTGGTCATCATAGATACAGCAGGCAGGCTCCACACCAAGGTGAACCTCATGGAGGAGCTGAAGAAGATGGTCCGGGTGGCTTCCAAGGAATTGCCGGGTGCTCCTCATGAGACCCTGTTGGTCTTGGACGCTACCACTGGGCAGAATGCCCTGTCCCAGGCCCGCCTCTTCTCTCAGGCCGTGCCTGTGTCGGGGTTGGTCCTTACCAAGCTAGACGGCACCGCCAAGGGGGGTATAATTATAGCCATAGCTGGAGAACTCTCCATCCCCATAAAACTCATCGGGGTGGGGGAGGGTATGGATGATCTTCAGGACTTTGATGCCGAGGCCTTTGTGGAAGCCCTTTTTGATGTGGATTAGCTTTTTTATTCTCTTTTTCCTTTGTCTATCCCATTCTCTGGAGGCGCGTCTCTACACCTATGTGGACGAAAACGGGGTGCTTCACATCACCGATTTTTGGCAGGGGGGGAGCCCTGAGGCTCCCTCTTTCTTTTCAAGGCCATCTTCCCCTCCGCCTCATCTCAGGGAGTTGATTCATAGGGAGTCTAAGGCTAAAGGGCTGGACCCCAAGTTAGTCGAGAGTCTTATCCGGGTGGAGTCAGGCTTTGATCCCCAGGCCGTCTCTTCCAAAGGGGCCGTGGGGCTCATGCAACTCATGCCCGAGACGGCACGGATCTACGGGGTGGACAATCCTTGGGATGTGGTCCAGAACGTGAAGGCCGGCACTGCCTATCTGCGGGATCTCCTGTACCACTTCGGTGGAGACCTGGAGAAGGCCCTGGCTGCCTACAACGCTGGTCCAGGGGCTGTCAAAAGGCATGGTGGAGTGCCACCCTACCCCGAGACCCAGAGGTATGTGAGGAGGATTCTCTCCCTTTACCCTGCTAAAAAGGTTAAAGTGACCACCGTGGATGACCGAGGCAACAGGAGGCCTTATCGTCCCATCCGCAGGGTAAGGTTGCCCGATGGCACCGTCTTATACACCAATCTGCCCGGTTCTTGATGTTGTCTGTTGCAGGAGACCCTGAAGATTGAGGGGTAGAGACTCAGCTGCGGGTAAGGCTTCGGTCTTTCTTATGGCTTATATGGCCATGGGAGGCGTTTTGGGGGATATAGGCACCTCGCCTCTGTACGTCATGTCTATTATCTTTGGTGAGATCAAGCCCACTCGAGACAACGTCATGGGAATTCTCTCCCTCGTCACCCTCTCCTTCCTTTTTCTCACCCTCAAGTACGCCTATCTGGCCTTAAAGATGGACAACGAGGGGGAAGGAGGCACTTTTGCCCTCCTTACCCTTATAAAGAGGCAGGCCAAGGTTCTGGAAGGGAGGGGGTTGGCCGACAGAAGGATCTATTTCATCGTAGCCATGGCCACTGTTCTTTCCCTTCTGTGCGGTGCCCTCCTTCTCAGCGACGGCATCATTACACCCTCTATCTCTGTCCTATCCGCCTTTGAAGGCATCCAGTAGGCAACACCCTTAGCATGGCGGGGTGTCTGTATCTAAAGAACTACCAGGAACCCTTGGACTTTTTGAAATACGTTCCCTTTTTCCTCCTCTTTCTGGTCTTTGATACCGCCTTCTTCGGCTCCAACCTGGGGAAGAT
>QMPS01000031.1 GCA_003648675.1 Aquificota bacterium | reverse complement strand
TTGAAAGGTCGTAGTCCCCGCTGACAAACCTGAGGTCCTCCCTCACCGAATTTTGGCCTATCACCTCTCTTGAACCTTCTTCCGCCCCATCCGTCGCTTCCCCTAGAACATTCTCTGAACGCTCCCGGGGTGAAAGTGCGTAGACCGCACCCGCAGGGACAATCAGCAGGCCCACCAGAATGAAGGCCATAAATCCACTATACCAGCTCCTTGCGGTTCTTTTTAAAAGGCACATGTGTTGTCACCTCTATCCAGGAATCTGCAAAACTCGGCCCTAAAATAACGGATGGAATATAAGAGGTAATGGTATATAAATTTTTATTTGTACAGGCTGGCCCAGTCCTCCCCAGAGGGCTTCTGCCCCTTGGTGGGACGTGCCAGGACCTCCAACACGTAATGATAGACCAGAGGGGCATAGGATTTCACCCTCCGGCAGCGATGCTCCGCCACATCAAGGTTTCTATTTAGAAGCTCTCTGGAGAATCTTTTAAGGAGCATCGCGAGCCTCAACTCCAGCTCCTTCTTTTTTGCCAGAAAGTGATAGAGGATCAATCCCCCCTCTGGTTTAAGGAGCGAACACACCCTCGCGACATGCTCTTCCCACCCCTCCTCCACAAAATAACCAGAGATTGTTAGATCTGCTGTGCCCGGGACGATTACTTTGCTGTTGTCACCGAGTACAGGAATTGTCCTATCAGTTATCTCGTTAAACACCAGGTTCTTTATGAGGTAATAATAGGCTAGGGGGTTGATCTCTACGGATACCACCGCCCCTCCCTTCACCTCCCTCCCCGCCGGAAGGGAGAAGTAACCTATGCCTGCGAAGAGGTCCCAAACCACCCATCTCCTATCTCCCGATCCTTTCAGGAGCTCAGCAACGTATATCCTCTCGTCTATGTTCCCGCTTGAGAACATTATCCTTATGGGGTCGAAATTGTAGATCAGCCTGTTCTCTTTGTGAAAAGCCTCGCTTTCCTCCCCATATATAACCCTGACCACAGGGCACCTTGTCAGACCCCTAACCCCCCCCTCGTCTACCAATACAAGGTTTGCCCCCAGAACTTCCGCGTAGAGCCTTCCAACCTCCCTCTCGTAACTGGTGAGCTCTTTGGGGAGCTTGAGGATTACAACGTCTCCGTATCTCTCCCATCGCCTTGGCAAGAGTTCTTTGATTTCAGGGGGAAGATTACACAACTCCACTATTTCATCGTAAGGGGTTCTTCGTCTCTTCTTTGGGGGCTTGGGACAACTTTTCCATCCCCCTGACATCGTCGGTCCCATAGAAGGATGATTATACCGAGGCTAAAAAAATTGACGTAGCCGAAGTGTTCTGCTGGCCACACTATTACGAAAACTTTATATTGAGAACCTGCCTATGGGCCACCGCACCTCGTAGTATACAGCATCCAGATCGAATGAAAAACGGGGGAGCAGCGAGATGGTAAACGTGTACGACGTCCCGCCGGGAAGGCTGATAGAAAGAGCAGCAAAGAAGCTTCAAGAGATGGATGAGATACCACCACCTCCGGAGTGGTCAAAGTTTGTGAAAACGGCGGTACATAAGCAGAGAGCTCCTATCAATAAAGACTGGTGGTATTACCGGATGGCTTCAGTTCTTAGAAAGGTCTATGTTGGAGGGCCTATAGGCATAGCACGGCTACGGGCAGAATACTCTGGGAAACGCGATAGAGGGTCAAAACCATACCACGCGAGGGCTGGTGGCGGAGCCATTGTTAGAAGGATAATGCAGGACCTGGAAAAGGCGGGCTTTATAGCCACAGTGGAAAAAAGGGGGAGGGTTATTACACCCAAAGGACAGAAGTTCCTGGATAATACAGCATATGAAGTTTATAAAGAGCTCGTTGAAGAGAATAAAGAACTGCTGAAGTACTGAGGGGGGTGAAGGGTGACAGGAGAGGATGAAGAGCTTGAGAGAATAAAAATGGAGAAGCTGCTTCAACTACAGAGGCAAATGGAGGAGGAGAAACTTAAGGAGGAGATGGAGATTCAGAGGGAGCTCACGAAGAAAACTATTCTCTCACAGATTCTTGAGCCTAAAGCGAGGGAGAGGCTTGCTACAGTGAAGCTTGCCTATCCCGATATAGCTACCCAGATCGAGAACGAACTTGTTTACCTGGCACAGGCAGGTAAGATTAGGCATCAGCTGAGCGATGAAGAGCTTAAGAGCATCTTAAGAAGAATCATGCCTAAGAAGAAAGATATAAGAATTGTAAGGAGAGGAATCCTATGACTAGCCATAAGCCATATGCAAAAAAGAAAAGACTGCTCCGGGCGGGTAAAAGCAATCGAAGAGTTCCTGGGTGGGTGATGATGAAGACCACCAGAAAGTTTACCACACATCCCAAACGGAGAAACTGGAGAAGGTCAAAGCTTAAGCTATGAAGGGGGATTTTAGATGGCGGAGAGAGCAGAGGAAAGAATATTGACGGTGCCCCTTAAGAAGGCATATTTTCGCCCCAGGACTAAGAGGGCTCCATACAGCATAAAACTGCTTAAGAAGTTTGTACGCAGGCATATGAAGGCGAATGAGGACGAGATCATCTGGATCGATATGAAGGTCAACGAAGAGATCTGGAAGAGGGGTCGGGAGAAACCGCCGAGACGGATAAGGGTGAGGGCAAAGAGAATTGAGATGGAAGGTGAGGAATCCCCGATTATAGAAGTGACTCTTGCAGAGAGCTGAAAAGGGGATTCCCGTGCCCGTTGAAAAGTTTGATCTAGACGGTAATCCTTACATAGGCGTCTTTTTAAACGCTAATGACAAGGTACTCCTCATTCCCGAGCGCCTCTCTGATAACGCCGCAGAAAGCATAGAGAAAGCGCTCAACGTTGAAGTCTTATACTTCTACCCTGGGACCAGGCTTCTAGGCTCCCTCCTAGCGATGAACAATGCGGGGATTCTATTCAGCGAGTACATAAGAGACTCCGTGTCAGATGAATTTCTTCGTGAAGTTGAGGAGAGGGGGATGAGGGTGGGATTTTTGGAGGACAAATTGACCGCACTGGGAAACAATATACTTCTCAATAACAAGAAGGCATTGCTTCACCCGGGGTATGGTAGGAGGAGCATTAAGTTTATCGAAGACACATTGGATGTGGAAACAGCTGTAGGAACCATAGCAGGCATTAAGGTTACCGGCTCTGTAGGGGTGGTGACAGATAAAGGCCTTTTAGTGCACCCAAAGTTAACCTCTAGGGAAGAAGAAGCTCTTGAAGAGTTCTTCTGTCTGAGCCCTGTGAAGGTCACTGTTAATTTCGGTTCTCCTTTCGTGGGGGCAGCAGTGGTTGCTAACAACCGGGGTGCTCTTGTGGGGTCAAAGAGCACGGGGATAGAGATGGGAAAGGTGGAAGACGGCCTGAACATCCTGTAATGTGAAAGTGGGATTACAGGGAAATTTTTTTAAAAGCGATATCTTTACCGCCCCCGGGGTACGATGAATATGGCCAATGGAAGCGATAACTTGGACATTCATGCCATTGAAAAGAAGTGGCAGGACTGGTGGGAGAGGGAGGAGATTTACCGTTTTGACCCGAAAAGTGAGAGGCCAGTATTCTCCATTGACAATCCCCCCAGATATGCCTCCGGCAGACTCCATGCAGGGCATGCTGTTCATTACACCCACATAGACTTTGTGGCTAGGTACAAAAGAATGAGGGGGTATAACGTCTTCTTCCCACTCTGCTTCGACGTAAACGGCATGCCTATTGAAGTTAATGTGGAGAAGAAGTATGGAATAAGGATGAGGGAGCATGACAGACATAAATTTATAAAACTCTGCGAGGACTTCGCTGAGGAAAACATAGAGGAAATGAAAAGGCAGTTCAAAGTTCTGGGAGAGTCTATGGATCCTTCTATATACTATCAGACAGATTCTCCCGACTATCGGCGGCTGACCCAGATATCATTCATTAAGCTCTTCAAAAGAGGAGAGATCTATAAGGGGGACTATCCGGTTAACTGGTGTCCCAGATGTGGCACCGCCCTGTACGATGCTGAAGTGGAGTATAAAAAAAATCTAACGAACCTGAACTACATCAAGTTCAGAGTTAAGGAGACGGGAGAGCCCCTCATTATAGCTACTACCCGACCCGAACTGTTGGCCACATGTCAGCTCGTAGCCGTTAACCCTTCGGACGAGAGAGCATCTACACTTGTTGGGAAGAAAGCAGTAACACCAATTTACGAGAGGGAGATTCCCATAGTGGCTGATGAGAAGGTTGATCCTGATTTTGGAACTGGGGTGGTGATGATATGCACCATTGGCGATAAAGATGACCTCCAGTGGGTATTTAAGTACGGACTAAAGCTTGAGAAGGGAATAAATGAAGAAGGCAGGATGACCGAGATTACCGGTCCTTTAAGCGGACTTACCATAAAAGAGGCCCGGGAGAGGATAATCCAGATTCTCAAAGAAAGAGATCTTCTTCTGAAGCAGGAGGAGATAGAGCAGAACATTGGGGTCTGCTGGAGATGCGGGACACCTATTGAGTTCATCCACAAAAAGCAATGGTTCCTGAAGACCCTCGAACACCGGGAGGCCATATTGAGAATGGCGGATGAGATCAAATGGTACCCGGAATTTATGAAGACAAGACTGGTTGATTGGGTTAACTCCCTGAGCTGGGACTGGGTTATCTCCAGACAGAGATATTTCGCCACTCCCATCCCTGTGTGGGAGTGTGAGAACTGTGGTTATATTCTCCCCGCCGAAGAAGAGCAGTGCTATATAGACCCAACGGTGACACCCCCACCCGTTGAGAAATGCCCCAAATGCGGCGGGACTTTGAAGGGGTCCGAGGAGGTCTTTGACACTTGGATGGACTCTTCCATAACCCCACTTTACAATACCTTCTGGGGGAGAGATGAGGGAATGCATAAAAGGCTGTTCCCTATGTCCTTGAGGCCTCAATCTCACGACATCATAAGAACGTGGGCTTTTTACACCATGCTGCGCTCTTACCTTCTTACAGGCAAAAAACCCTGGGAAGAAATCATGATGGGGGGATTCATACTTGCTCCTGATGGAACCCCCATGCACACCTCTAAAGGGAATGTTATAGATCCCCTAGAGATTAAAGAAGAATACGGTACAGACCCTATAAGGTACTTTGCTGCTATGTGCACGCTGGGAAAGGATTCGCCCTTCAGGCTTAAGGATGTAAAAAGAGGAAAACAGATCATCATAAAGATGTGGAACATTATGAGGCTCGTAGCGAGGTGCTATGAAGGCATTGCTTCTCGCACATTGATGGAACTCGTTCGAAAGAGCCCTGAAGATATCCCCCTCCACACAATAGATAAATGGCTTCTGACGCACTACAGCAGAATGGTAAAGACGGCTACGGAGAGTGCGGATAGATATGAATTTGACAAGGTTGTCAGGGCGGCCTCTGATTTCCTCTGGCACACACTTGCGGACAACTATCTTGAAGCCGTGAAGTACCGGATTTATTCGGAGAAAGACTCTGCTGTTATTTACACGCTATATAATGTTACCTTTGGTCTGATGAAGATCTTTGCGCCCTTTATGCCTCATATCACAGAGGAGATTTACCAGAGATGCTTTAGAAGTTTGGAGGAGGTAAAGAGCATCCATCTTACCCTATGGCCCACACCAATTCTAGAAGACCCCGTGGCTACTGATAAGGGAGAGAAGATCTTTGAGATGATATCGGCAGTGCGCAGATGGAAGAACACCGAAAGGATCCCCCTTGGTGAGGAGATAACGGCTGTTTCTATAGCGGGGGATATTTCGTTAAACGCTGAGGAGATGAGGGACTTTAAGGAGGCGGTAAGGGCTAGGCAGGTGAGAGCTGCGAGAATTGAGGACCTGAAAGAGACCATTTTAGACATAAAGTTAAAATTCAACCTTTTGGGACCTGTTTACAAAGAAAAGACCTCCGAGATAACCCGTTTCGTGAAAGAGAGGAGATGGAGGGAGCAGCGCGAGTATTTAGCGAAGGGCTTCATAAAGGTGCCGGTTAAAGGAGAGGATGTGACCGTCCCGGAGGATTATTTTGAAGTTGTGAAGGGGTGGACGCTGGAAGGAAGGGATGTAAATAAAGTAAAAGCAGGAAGCACCCTCCTTTTAATCGAGAAATGACCATCTTCTTTAAACATGTGTCATTTAAAGTTTTGACGAGGATTGACAAAACTTTAGTCTTACAGGATAAAGGTTATATTATTACTCTTTATTCCCTCCCCCGGGTTGACCCATTCTCTAAATCCGAGCTCGCAGGGTCCCCGGAGGTGGAAGTGTGAGAATCTCTGTTCCCGGATTCATAGGGGCGTTTCTGACATACCTGTTTCTATCCATAGGGAGCGACCCCAAGTACTTTTGGGCAGTTGAGGAGATCATTGCCGGTGTAATAGGGGCGCTTCTGGTCTCGATATTCATAGGAAGCATTATGCCTGCGATAAAGAGAAGGCCTTCGCTCACCTCTCCTGTGAGGTGGGCTTATGCCATAGCCTACCTGCCTATCCTTTTCTGGCAGATGCTCAAGGCCAATCTAGATGTGGCATACAGGGTTATAACTGGAAAGATAAACCCTGGAATAGTCAAGATCAACCCCGGATACAAATCCGACCTTGCTCTCGCGGTCCTTGCCAATTCAATTACCCTCACCCCGGGGACTTTGAGCGTTGACGTTAACGAGAAGACTAACGAGCTTTACGTACACGTACTGACGGTGAAAGATGATATCTTGAAAGAGTGTAAAAAGAAGAAGAGGTGCAGGCCAGAGCTTGTAAGCGGAAGGTTTCCTATATGGGTAAGGAGGTTTGCAGAATGAATGTGGATTTCCCCCTTCTGTTTCTCGTTGTCAGCGCCTATGCCGGCTTTCTGATATTACTGGCATCATTGAGGGCAGTTCTGGGGCCCACCCTCCCTGACAGGGTGGTCTCGTTGGACACCATAAACACTCTTGTTGTGGCTGCGATGGTGACGCTGGCAGTGGCTTTCAAACAAATAATATATGTAGACATAGCCATAGTATATGCTCTTCTGAGCTTCATCACTACCCTGTACATTGCGAGATATATGGAGTCAAAGATGGGGGTGGGAAAGTGATTGAGCCGTTGATTATAGCCTGTGTGGTAATCTCCCTGATATTCAATACGCTTGGCGTTATAGGGCTCCACCGTTTTCCAGATGTCTATTCGAGGCTCCACGCGGCCACGAAATGTACCACCTTCGGGAGCATTTTCGCTACCATTGCTGTGGCCCTCTACGGTTTTGGCCAATGGTATTACGGAAGTGACGCATTCGGGAATATGTCTTTCCACGCTATCTTCGCGCTCTTCGCGCTTCTACTTACCAATCCCACAGGGGCACACGCGATAGCTAGGGCTGCTCATAAATCAGGCATTCCTCCTAAAGCGGCGGTGATCGATCAGCTTGAAGAGGATGAGACCTTGGGATTACTCAGGGAGGTGAGGGTATGAACATTGAGAGCATTGACTGGTTTACGCTCATCCAGATCTTCATATTCATTGTGATGACCTTCGCAGCCCTCTATACGGTTTTCTCGAAGGATCTGATGTGGTCTATCGTGGCTCTAGCGATATTCTCTCTTCTTCTT
>QMPS01000030.1 GCA_003648675.1 Aquificota bacterium | reverse complement strand
TCCCCTACCCCGGTTTCCCCACCGACGTCCAGGCCCAGTTTATGGCCCTCATGACCCTATCCCAAGGCACCTCGGTAATCACAGAGAACATCTTCGAAAATCGATTCCTCCACGCCGCTGAGCTAAAACGCATGGGAGCCGATATAAAAGTGGACGGCAACCAAGCCGTGGTGAAAGGAGTAGAAAGCCTGAAAGGAGCCCCTCTCATGGCTACAGACCTTCGGGCCAGCGCTTCTTTGGTGCTGGCAGCCTTAGCAGCCCAAGGCAAGAGCAAGGTCTCCAGGATATATCATCTGGACAGGGGCTACGAGAGGCTGGACGAGAAGATGAAAGCCCTGGGAGCCAGTATAGAGCGGATAAGAGAAGACTGGCCGTAGCAGATAGTTCATTGCTGATAGCTCATAGTTCATAGCCTATTGGCTTTTACCCCTAGCTATGAGCAATGCGCCATCAACCACCAGCTATGAGCTATCAGCAATGAGCCACGAGCCATGAGCCATGAGCCATCAGCCATGAGCTAACTGCTGGACACAGGGTTCCTCTAAAAGTTAAAAAGACTCTCAGACTCTGTCGGGAGAGAATGCATGCTAGATCACCTGCGTCCTGCTCCTTTTCCCCGCCTCACCTCCCAAGAGATTCGCCGGGAGATCAGGGCAGGAGTTACCACTTTCCTCACCATGGCCTATATCATCTTCGTTAACCCCGCTATCCTATCCCAGGCGGGCATACCCTTCGACGGGGTCATCTTCGCCACCTGCGTGGCGTCGGCCCTGGCCACCCTGATCATGGGCCTCTACGCAGGCTACCCCTTCGCTCTAGCTCCAGGCATGGGCCTCAACGCCTACTTCACCTACGGCATAGTGAATGGGCTAGGCTACTCTTGGGAAATAGCCCTGGGAGCCGTCTTTGTGGAGGGCATCATATTCATCTTCCTCACCCTCTTCGGACTCAGGGCCAAACTGGTAGAAGCCATACCCGAAAGCATAAGGATGGCCACCCCCGTGGGCATAGGCCTCTTCATCGCCTTCATTGGCATGAGGGACGCTGGATTCATAAAAGGTTCCCCCGCCACCCTGGTCACCCTAGGCAACCTGGCCAGCCCCACGGCCATTCTGGCCTCCATAGGACTCATCATCACCGGAGCCCTCATGGCTAGGGGGGTGAAAGGAGCTATCTTCTTAAGCATCATAGCCGTCACCGCCTTAGCCATAATCACAGGCCACGCGCCACCTCCAAAAGGCGTCTTCTCACTGCCCCATCCCTCTTCCACCTTCTTCAAATTCAAACTGTCGGGCATTATGACCCTGGGCTTCTGGAAAGCAGTGATTGCCCTACTTTTCGTGGATATGTTCGACACCATCGGCTCCCTCACAGCCATGGGCACCCTTGGAGGGTTCATCAAGAAAGGAACCCTGAAACGCATGGACCAAGCCCTCATGGCCGATGCCATGGGCACCACCGTGGGAGCCGTGCTAGGCACCTCCACTGTCACCACCTACATAGAGAGCTCCACAGGTGTAGCAGAAGGAGGCAGAACCGGTTTGACGGCAGCAGTGGTGGGAGTCCTCTTCCTCATCTCTCTCTTCTTCACCCCTCTAGTAAAGATGGTGCCCCAGGCAGCCACCGCTCCAGCTTTGATAGTGGTAGGCATCCTCATGACTTCTCAAGCCAAGGATCTGCCCTGGAAGGACATGACCGAGGCTCTACCAGCCTTTCTCACCCTCTTCACCATGCCCCTCACCTACTCCATAGCCAACGGATTGGCAGCGGGGTTCGTGTCCTACCCCTTAATAAAGCTCCTCACAGGAAGATGGAGGGATGTGCATCCCCTCTTATGGATCTTGGGGGGGCTTTTCATCCTCCGCCTCTACATCTGAGGAAAGGACCATGATCTTGGCAGGTAAAAGGTTGGTCATCATCTCTCCCAAAGAGCCGCCCCCCGAAGGACGCATCCCCCTAATCATTCAGAGGGGAGCCTTCGGCTCGGGGGAGCATGAAACCACCCTCTCCTGCCTGGAAGAGCTGGAAAACTTGCCCCCTTTGGATGGTGCAAGGGTCCTAGACCTGGGTTGCGGAACGGGAATTCTAGCCATAGCAGCAGCCCTACTAGGAGCCAACCCCGTGACAGCCGTGGACATAGATCCCAAAGCCGTAGAGGTAACCCAAGAAAACACCCGGCTCAACGGCATAAAGATGGATATCCGCCTGGGAAGCATAGAAGCTGCTCCAGGCCCCTTCCATCTCATCATGGCCAACATCCATGGGGACATACTAATGGCCCTGGCTCCCCAGATGGTGGGAAAACTCCTGCCGGGGGGAACCCTCCTTCTCTCTGGGGTGGCCTTCCACGAAAACTACCAAGTCCTCCTCACCTTCCAATCCCTAGGATGCCAACTTTTGAAAAACCGCTTCATGGAAGAGTACACCACCCTATTGCTGGAAAGGAGCTGAAAAGTTGGGCTCTTCAACGGACAAGGTAAAGCCAAGAGTAAGCCCGCCTAAGCTGCCACTCATCTCACGAATAAGGATAAACAAATAAAGCCTTGTCACTCCCTACCATCTGTGCTAATGGACTCCCCGCTTCTACGGGAGGTATAGAACATGGACGGCATCATAGTCATAAATAAACACCCCGGCCCCACGTCCACCAGAATTGTGGAGAAGGTGAGAAGGCTCCTCAAAACCAAGAAGGCAGGGCATTTAGGCACCTTGGATCCCATGGCCAAAGGCGTATTGCCCATCTGTCTGGGGAAAGCTACTAAACTCACTCCCTTCCTCATGGACAGAGAAAAGGAGTACCTAGCCACCATAAAACTGGGAGTGGTGACGGACACATACGACAAAGAAGGCACCATACTGGAAGAGAGAGAGGTGCCCACCACTACCCGGGAGAAGGTGGAAGAGATTCTCAAAGACTTCACAGGGGAGATAGAGCAGATCCCTCCCATGTTCTCGGCTGCCCGGTACAAAGGCAAACGCCTCTATCAGCTGGCCCGGAAGGGAGAAGTGGTGGAGCGCAAGCCCAAAAAGGTAACGGTCCACGAACTGAGTTGCCTTGAAGTGAATCTACCTTACATCAAGATCTTCATCCGCTGCGGTAAAGGAGTCTACATCAGGCAGCTGGCCCACGACGTGGGAGAGCGCCTGGGCTGCGGAGGAGTCCTCTGGGATCTGGTAAGAACCAAAGCATGTGGATTCACTCTAGACGAGGCAGTCACCCTGGACGAATTGAAAGAGATGACCCTGGAAGAGCGCCAAAAACTGGTTATCCCTATGGCCCAAGCAGTGAAGGACTCTCCAGCCTTGGTACTGGCAGGCCGACTCCGGTGGTGGGTGGCCATGGGTAACCCCCTGGTCACCACGCCAGCAGAGTTGGGAGTGGACGAAATAAAGGAAGGCATGCTTGTGAGACTGATCGACCAAGAGGGGGAACTGGTGGCCATGGGGGAAATGATAGCCTCCCCCGAAGGCACCTGGCTATGCCACCCCCGAAGGGTTTTTCACGCATCTTGACCTCCCTTTACAAAGGAAGAGGTTATATGGTAGTGGGGGCCAGAACTGAAAAAAGGAGGTGAAAAGTTTGAGCATCACCAAGGAAAGGAAACAGGAACTCATCGAAGCCTTTAAGATTCACGAGCACGACACAGGCTCGCCAGAGGTACAGATTGCCATCTTAACGGAGAGGATCAGGAACCTCTCACAGCACTTCGAAAGGCATAAACACGACTTCAACTCCAGAAGGGGACTCCTTAAGCTGGTGGGCAGGAGGAGAAGGCTCCTGCGCTATCTCCGGGAAAAAGACCTGGAGAGATATAGTGCCCTCATTGAAAGACTGGGACTGAGAAAGTGATACAGGAGAGGGCATGGATAAAGTAGAACAAGGAGTAAACGGAAGATCTTTGAGTATAGAAACAGGCCGCATAGCCAAGCAGGCAGGCGGCTCAGTTTTGGTTCAATACGGAGAAACGGCTGTCCTGGTGGCAGCCACAGCTAGCAAGGAGCCCCTGGAGGGACTGGACTTCTTCCCTCTGACAGTGGAGTACAGAGAGAGGGCCTACGCCGCCGGTAAAATACCGGGCGGCTTCTTTAAAAGGGAAGGTCGGCCCATGGATCTAGAGATCCTCACCTCCCGCCTCATCGATAGGCCTATTCGCCCTTTATTCCCCAAGAACTTCCGCCATGAGGTCCAGGTCATTGCCTTGGTGGTCTCCGCTGATGACGATAACCCCTCAGACATCCCCGCTATCATTGGAGCCTCAGCAGCCCTTACCCTGTCGGATATCCCCTTTGACGGGCCTGTAGGTGCTGTGAGAATCGGACGGGTGGACAACCGCCTCATCGTTAATCCCACCCATGAAGAGATGGAAAAGGGAACTTTAAACCTCACGGTGGCGGGGACGGAGAAATCAATCGTTATGGTGGAATGCGAGGCCAAAGAGGTCCCAGAAGAGGTAGTCTTGGAAGCCTTGGAGCTAGCCCACCAAGAGATTAGAAAAGCGATCCAGCTTCAGCTTGACCTTTTGGAGAAAACCGGAAGCAAAGAGAAGATCGACTTCGAACCTCCGCCAGACCTCACCGAATACAAAGAGTGGATCCGCACTCACCACATGGAGAGACTCCTGGCAGCCCTCCAGGTACAGCTCAAGAAGGAAAGAGAAAAGGCCCTAGACGATCTAAAGAGAGACCTGGTTTCCCTATGGGAAGACGAGGAAGCTCAGACCCTGGCAGCCCAGGCCTTCCAAGAAGTGGAAAAGGAAGAGATGCGCCGCCTCATCCTAGAGAGAGGCATGAGGGCGGACGGGCGGGGTCTCAAGGACATCCGCCCTATCTCTATAGAGGTGGGGCTCCTTCCCAGGGCCCACGGCTCAGCCCTTTTCACGCGAGGAGAAACCCAGGCCTTAGTGGCCGTCACCCTGGGCACCCCTTCAGAGGAACAGATAGTGGACGCCCTCATAGGGGAAAGCACCAAATCTTTTATGGTCCACTACAACTTCCCACCCTTCTCTGTGGGTGAAGTTAGACCAATTAGAGGCGTATCCCGCCGTGAAGTGGGCCATGGCGCCTTGGCAGAAAGAGCTCTGAAGGCCGTGGTGCCCCAAGACGAGGCCCAGTTTCCTTACACCATCAGGGTGGTCTCTGATATCCTAGAGTCCAACGGCTCATCCAGCATGGCCACCGTGTGCGGCGGAAGCCTGGCCCTTATGGACGCTGGCGTGCCTGTTAAGAAAGACGTAGCAGGCATCGCCATGGGACTGGTGTGGGAAGGGAGCAAATACGCCATCCTGTCAGACATCATGGGCATGGAAGACCACCTGGGAGACATGGACTTCAAGGTAGCGGGTACAGAAGACGGCATCACCGCCCTCCAGATGGACATCAAGGTGGAAGAGGGCGTTCCTCAGGAGGTCTTAAGGGAGGCCTTGGAGCAAGCCAAAGAAGGTAGACTCTATATCCTCTCTAAGATGAGAGAAGTCCTGGACAGGCCCAGGGCCCAACTATCTCCTTTGGCACCCCGCATTCTCACCATCCAGGTGAAACCTGAAAAGGTCCGGGAAGTGATAGGCCCTGGTGGTAAGACTATCAAAGCCATTATTGACCGCTTCGACGTGAAAATAGACGTGGAAGACTCGGGGCTCATCTCCGTCGCCGCCTCCTCCGAGGAAGCCGCCCAAAAGGCCATAGATTTTATCCACCAACTCACCAAAGAGTTCGAGCCTGGAGAAGAGGTGGAGGGCAAGGTGACCCGAATAGAGGACTACGGCGTCTTTATAGAACTAGGACCCGGCAAAGAGGGCCTCCTCCACATTTCCCAGGCAAGTGACAAACGCATCCGGGACATCCGGCGCATCTTCCACTTGGGTGACCTGGTGAAAGTGAAGATACTAGAGATAGACGACCTGGGAAGGGTAAAACTCACCAGAAAGGGCATGGAACCCCTTCCAGGACAAGCCGAGGAAGAGATGGAACCCCGAACCGACAGACCATCCCGGCCCCCCAGAGACCGAGGTGATCGGGGAGATAAGGGAAGGGGACCCTCCAGCCGGCCACCCAGAAGGGATAACAGAGACAGGAGGAGATGAGAATTCAAAGTTCAACGTTCAATGTTCGGCTTAGGCAGCTCTGAAGTGAAACCTCGAACCTTGAACTTTGAACATTGAACAATCTATAGAAAACCGGTCCTCTTGAGGATATCCTCTGAAAGGGCTCCCCCACCGCCCCCCATCAAGCGCTCCACGTACCGGGCAATGACGTCCACCTCCAGATTCAACTTGTCACCGGGTCTCCTGAACTGGAGGTTGGTATTTCTGTAGGTATGGGGAATAACCGCCACAGTGAAGGAGTCTCCCGCCAGCCCCCTCACAGTGAGGCTTATGCCGTCCAAGGCCACAGAGCCCTTTTCCGCCACATACCGGGCAAGGTGAGGTGGCAAAGAAAAGCGAAAGAGATAGAATTCCCCCTCCCTCCTCACCTCCAAGAGAGAGACGGTATCATCCACGTGACCCAAGACCAGATGACCATCCAGGGCGTCGCCCACCCGCAGGGCTCTTTCCAGGTTCACCACATCCCCAGGCTTCAAGGTCCCCAAATTGGTGCGGGTCAAGGTCTCAGGAGAGACCTCCATAACCACCCGACCCGAGCCCACCTCCACTATCGTGAGGCAGGCTCCATTGACAGCCACACTGTCTCCCACCACGGGAGAACCTTCTCCCTTCGTCTCCATGGTCACCTCAAGTCGCATTCCCCCCGCCATGGGTGCCAGGGAAACAACCTTGCCCAGTTCCCTTATGAGTCCAGTGAACACCGACCTCTCCCGTGAAAAGGTTCGCTTGACACCCTACAATCCCCAGGTATACTTTTTCAAGAGCGCCCCCGTAGCTCAGTAGGATAGAGCAACGGCCTCCGGAGCCGTGCGTCGGGTGTTCGAATCACCCCGGGGGCGCCAGTTCTCAGGTTCCGTCCTCACTCCAAAGAGGGGATAAACAGGGGAGGCATAAATGTTTAACAGAATCATGGGGCTATTTTCCAAAGATCTGGCTGTGGATCTGGGAACGGCCAACACCCTGGTCTATGTTAGGGGCAAAGGTATCATTTTAAGAGAACCATCGGTGGTGGCCGTGGAGAAAAACAAAGGCCAGGTCCTGGCCGTGGGAGAAGAAGCCAAGAGGATGTTGGGAAGGACCCCAGGGAACATCGTGGCCATCCGGCCCTTAAGAGACGGGGTCATCACCGATTTCGAAGTGACGGAGGCTATGCTCAACTACTTTATCCGCAAGGTCCACAACCGCCGGGGCTTTGTGAGGCCCCGAGTAGTAATCGCCATCCCCTCGGGTATCACCCAGGTAGAAAAGAGGGCTGTGAAAGACTCAGCAGAGTCTGCGGGTTCTCGAGAGATCTACCTCATCGAACAACCCATGGCCGCCGCCATCGGAGCGGGCCTCCCTGTCCAGGAGCCCGTGGGCAACATGGTGGTGGACATCGGCGGTGGCACCACAGAGGTAGCCATCATCTCCCTCTCTGGCATAGTCTACAGTCACTCCCTCCGGGTAGCCGGGGACGAGATGGATGAAGCTATTATCTCCTACATCAAGAAGAAGCACAACCTCCTTATAGGAG